>JBKDZK010000483.1:0-2105 GCA_047971205.1 Draconibacterium sp. | reverse complement strand
GCTGGTAACGTTGTTTTTCGGTAAGCTGTTTCGAATCGTTCAGCAATTGGTTTTCAAAACTGGCCGGCAAAATTACCGCCGCAGCAAATACCGGCCCTGCCAGACATCCGCGCCCGGCTTCGTCGCAACCGCCCTCCACCTGGTTCTCCTGAAAATAAGGTAATAGCTTTTGCTTTTTCATGCTAAATGGAACTTACTGATATAATTGTAAAATTGCTAAACTGCCAAACTGAGACTGAATATTGAGACTGCGACTCTCTGAACTCCGAACTCCCCTCACTGCAGTGCTTTCTCCACGCTCATCCAGAGCAGGCGTGCGGTTTCGTCCCAGCTAAATTTATTTTTCTGAAGAAATCCCTTTTCAACCAGGCTTTGCCGAAGATCGGCATCCTCGTGAATCCGCAACATCGCATCGGCAATCTGGTCGATTTTTAAAGGATCGGCATACATCACAGCGCCCCCGCCCACTTCAGGAATAGACGTGGTATTGGAACAAATCACAGGTATGCCGGCGCTCATCGCCTCCACTATCGGGATTCCGAAGCCTTCGAAAAAAGGCACGAAAGTCAGGGCCAGCGCGCCTCCAAAAATATCGTGCAGCTCTTTGCTCGATACCCGTCCGGTAAAAATCACATCGTTCCGGCAGCGCATGTTTTCGTAAGTTTCGTGTATATCGCCGGTTTTGTGCATTTCTCCTCCCACCACCACCATTTTAGTGGCATCGCCTTTCACGCTTTTAAACGCATCAAAAGCCTTTAACAGCCCGCTCACGTTCTTCCGCGGATGCAGTGCACCAACAAACAAAAAGTAATCAGCTCCCCCCGTATAGCGCTTTTTCACCTCCACTTTCTCTTTTTCCGAAATGGGTTCAAAAATCTGGTTGATGCCGTCGTACACCACGTCAATTTTATCGTAGTTAACCTTGTACGAACGCGTAATATCTTCTTTCGAATAAAAGGAAACCGTGGCAATGCGCCGGGCAATACGGGCAAACTTCGGGAAAAAGTGGTTGTAGTATTTTGCCTTTAACCACGGAAGGTCGTCGGGGCGGTGCACAAAATTTATGTCGTGGATCACGCCCAGCTGCGGCACTTTTGTCCGCAACGAAAGGTATCCGTCGGGCGACAAGAACAGGTTGGCTTTATATTTTTTCAGAATGCGCGGAATCTGGTACTCAAACCACAAATACCACAACACCGGATGCCGGGTTGGAGGTCCAACCACCACGGGTTTAACATTTTCTGAAAAAACATAGTCGGGGCTGTACGGCCGGTCAAAAAGAAAAATGAATTCGTGTTCGGGATGATTCAGCGTCATCCGCTTCAGCGTTTCATACGTGAACCACCCGATTCCTTCCAGTTTCCCTTTGATCAGTAAACGCGTGTTTACGGCAATAATCATGCTGTCGGTTTCTAATTTCCGTAAATGTACAAAGATTGTGGTGATTATTCCTGCTTGCGTATATTCAATATTTCTTACTTTTAAGCGTTCAAAAAACAAGCGAGATATCCACCTAATACCGGTAGTTTGAAACGAAAATTTGTAACAAACCTGATCCTGCTCCTTTTCCTGAATCTGCTGATCAAGCCATTTTGGATATTTGGCATCGACCGCACGGTTCAGAATTCGGTGGGCGACGAAAACTACGGGTTGTATTTTGCGCTTTTCAACTTTTCGATGCTGCTGAATATTTTGCTCGATGTGGGGATCACCAACTACAACAACCGCAATATTTCGCGTTACAGTTTTTTGCTGCCCAAGCATCTTTCGCACATCATCGGGCTGAAATTTATGCTCGCCGTTGTGTATGCGCTGTTTACACTGGGTGTTGCGGCCATAATCGGGTACAACAAACTTCAGTTTCATTTGCTGGCGTTTCTTATTCTGAACCAGTTTTTGATTTCCTTCACGCTTTATCTCCGGTCCAACATCAGTGCACTTCAGTTGTTTCGCACCGACAGCCTTATCTCGGTGCTCGACCGCAGCCTGATGATCATTATCTGCAGCCTCTTGCTGTTTACCAATGTTTTTCGGATCGAATTTACCATCAACTGGTTTGTATATGCCCAAACCATGGCTTACGGCCTCACTTCGCTGATCACCTT
>JBKDZK010000482.1:0-1804 GCA_047971205.1 Draconibacterium sp. | reverse complement strand
GGTACCTGGGTCGATAATCCCAATACGTTTAAGGCTGTTAACCCCGAAGGAATAATCCGTGCCTTATCTTTTTCAGCAATGGTTCTGGCTATTTCTTCAATAGGTGGTTTGTGTACTCCGTAACGATTCCTGTTCGGATATAAGTATAGCCCCTGCGAAAGACGGAGCAGAAACTCTTCTTTCTCCAGCCTTGATAATACACGGGTCACTAACGCATCATTGTTTAAATCGGCAAAATCACTTATCACATAAAGCTGCCCTTCTCCATTTTGCAGTATGCGGCTTTTAATTTCTTTAGATAAAATATGTCCCATCTCACTACTCTTTCTATAATTTGTCTGAAATTAATACATTTTTTCAGACAAGTCACATTACATACACCAGAAGTAAACAACACCCCCCTGTATCATAACATCTCAACGCCACTTGCAGCCAAAGCTGTGCCATATACATCCACCTTCCTGATAAATAGCTACTAAGGTGATTATCAAGACTACATTTGATTAATAACAATAAAATGCAGTTTATGAGTAAAGAATCAAATCCTAAAGAAAAGGTGCTCCTGATGCGCGACGAAGGAGAAGGCAACAAGCTTAAAATCGTAAAAGGCATCAACAAAAGAGGCAAGATTGATGCAGTTGACCCCATAAAGGCCAATCCAAACGATTTCCTCCTTATTGACCGACATGCCGACCCTATTGAAAATTTCTTTAAAAATTTTATGAATCAGGCAAAGAACCCCTCTCATACGGGCTTTTATGCTGTAAGTGTGGAAATGCTCAACAAGGTACTGACCCTTGGCGAAAAGGAACTGGAGAAATACCGCATTAACCCCAAAGATTTTCTGGCTAAGCAACAAAAGCAAGCCGACACAGCGGATAAAACGGATGAGCAAGTAATAACCGATAAAAAAGAAAACAACATGGCAACAAAAAAGCAAAACACAGAATTTAAACAATTGGATGTAAGCAAAATCCCCGACAGTGAATACCAGAAATATGGTATTACGCCTGACGATTTACAAAATGAGTTAAAAGCAATGAGCTTTGGATACAAGTCGCCACACCTGGTTGAAATACAACCTAAAATCGGTGATGAAACTTTCCCGGTAAAAGCACGATTGTCACTGGAAGAGCAGTCGGACGGCAGCCTGAAATTCATTTCCCATCCCTACCAACAACAGGTCGATTTAGAAAAGCCTTTTCAGGGCATTATGCTTCCTGATGATATTAAAGAAAACCTGCTGGCAACAGGCAATGGTGGGCGCAGCATTGAGCTTGAGCCAACACCGGGAAATAAAATTCCTTCGCTTATTTCCATTGACAAGCTTACCAACCGTTTGGAGGCAGTACCCCTAGATGAAATCAATATTTCGGAAAATCTGAAAGGCGTTGAGCTGTCACCGCATCAACAGCAGGAAATCAAAGAAGGTAAAAAGGTACTGATTGAGGGTATGACAACCAAAGGTACAATGGGGACTGATAATCCAAGGCTTTTCGATGCTTATATACAGTTTAATGCAGCCAGGGGTGGTTATGATTTCTCTTATGACGGATTAGACCGCAATAAATACAAGCAAGACAACAAGCAGGAACAGGGACAAGGTGCCGAACAGCAAAACAAAGTCAGAATCCCCAAAAAACTTTTAGGTGTTAATCTGGACGAAAAGCAACAGAACATGCTACGGGAAAATAAAACCATCTATGTTCAGGGAATGGTAAAAGACGGGCAAGACCAGCCCTTTAATGCCTACATAAGGATTAATAATGAAAAAGGTAAACTGGACTTTTTTAAATGGAATCCT
>JBKDZK010000481.1:0-7047 GCA_047971205.1 Draconibacterium sp. | reverse complement strand
GTTTCCGTTAAAGATCCAGAGACTGTTACTTTGTGCTCTGTTGAGCTGGTGGTCGGGACTCTGGCTTCCGCGCAACAAAAGAACCTTTTCGGTAATGTCGTCTTTTTCTGATTTGGAAACGCCGTAGAAATTTACATCCGACAGACGGGGCCTCTCCTGTAAATAGATATCGAGCCAAATGTCGCCTTCTACAATTTTAGTGGCGGTTATTTTCACATCCGAAAACAAACCCTGTTGCCATAATTTTTTGATTGCTTCAGTAATTTTATCTCCCGGCACCTCGACATAATCGCCCACGGTAAGCCCGGATAACTGAATCAACACGGTTTTATCCAGGTAACGAATCCCGGAGACCTGAATGTCTGCAATCGTGTACTTCCTGGCACTGGAATAATAAACCGAAAAGTTGGTACTATCGGCTTCCTGCGCCTTTGCATGCGGTAAAAAAGTTACAAATAGGAATAAAAGCCCTATTATCGACTTTTGTAGTTTAATCATAAAATTAGCTCATTAACTGTTCACTTGTTTTTCCAAATCTTCTCTCTCTGTTCTGGTAATCTACGATCGCTTCAAAAAGGTCATTTTTCCTGAAATCAGGCCATAACTTTGAAGTAAAATACAATTCAGAATAAGCAATCTGCCACAGTAAAAAATTACTGATCCGGTACTCACCACTGGTTCTGATGAGCAGTTCCGGATCCGGCACGCCGGATGTGGACAAATAACTTCTGAACAGTTTATTATTTATCTCTTCTGGTTTCAGTTTCTGTTCAGCAACGTCTTTTGCAATTTTTGTAACGGAGTTCAGAATATCCCACTGTCCGCTGTAGCTCAGGGCTAAAATCAGGTTCAGCCCGGTATTTTTGCTCAGCCGGAGGATACATTGTTCCAGTTGTTTACGTACCGGATCGGGCATGGCTTCAATATTGCCGATGGTATCCAAACGTACGTTGTTTTTCATCAGGGAATCGGTTTCCATCTCAATGGCATGTACCAACAGCCCCATCAAGGCATCAACCTCGGCTTTGGGCCGGTTCCAGTTTTCGGTCGAAAAAGCATAAAGCGTAAGATGCTTCACCCCTATTTCCCCGGCTCCTTCCACAACCGCACGAACAGCTTCCACGCCATGCTCATGCCCTGTCATACGGGCCTTGCCATGCCGTTCCGCCCATCTGCCATTCCCATCCATAATGATCGCAACGTGCTGTGGTATGTTATTGATATCTATCTTATTTCTGAACGATTCCATTCTTATTGTTTGCTTTCGTAGGCCGGGCAAGCTTTCTTGCCAATGTATATCTTATAAGTAAAGAGAATGCCCAAATAACCTACCCAATCATTGTTGTGGCTGCCCTGGTTATACGAAACGACTTCACCCACACTGTTTCTATATGCCAGCGGATCATCCAGGTCATCCAGGCGGTCGCTCATGTATTTCCGCATCTGGTATTCAACTCCCAATCCCAAACGCTCGCCAATGGTATATTTAAAACCAAAACCGAATGGGATGGTGGGTACCACTTCCGACTCTTCCTGCGCTGGGTCCTGAACGATCAAAGCGCCGGTATTTGGATCAAACGCCAACTCCGAGTAATCAGGATTAAATGCATAAATCTGTTCGGGAAGAAACGTATAAGAAAAATACGATACCCCAACGCCTATGGTAACGTAAGGACTAAAGCGGAGTTTCTTCTTTCCCAGAATGTATTTCAGGTAATTAATTTCGGCCTGCAATGTCAGGTCCTGGGCACTTTTATCAAAACTCCAGGGAGCTCCTTCCACCGTGCCTTCACGCGACATGTTTCCGGTTAGAAACATAGCCCTTAAAGCCACCCGCGCATTAAAATTATACCTGAAATAAGCCCCAAAAGTAGGGTTGAATGTTTCAAATGCGGCGTTGTTATCCATGTCTCCCCAAACGGTTGACGTTCCGCCCCAAATCCCGATGTCGGCTGTTTTTTGTGCATGTCCTGATACCGTCATCAAAACAATTGCAAACACCAATGCTAGTCTTTTCATATTGGCATTCCATTTCGTTTTTTTAACTCTGATTTCAGGCATGTTATTTTTATCCTTGTTGCCGAATTGTTTTTAGAAAGGTTTGGCTTTGTTTCAGATTCGTTAGGATCAAAAAAAACGGGGTTAAATTACAACTTTTTACTCCCGGCCAGCAGCTTTCATAAACAACTGAATTTCAACATTTTTAATCGAGAAAATCGATCTTTCCTTCGTTTTTCAAAAGCTACAAAAGTAATATAATTCTAAAAATAACATAACCTGTCGCTCTTATAAAACACAAACAAAGATTAAAAATTGTTAAGCATTGGATGAAATTCAATTTCGGCGGTCAACGCCCCACATCAGCTTATTCCGTAAGGTGCTGAAAAAGGGCTGTTCAGGAAGCTGCAGGGTTTTTAATTTGAAGGATGCCTTGCGTATTTTGATAAGGGTCGAAAACTCGACTGCCTCCGAGCGCGAATCCAGCGAAATGAGGTAATTGGAGCCACGGCCTTCCACTTTAAGTACAATTTCGCAATTGTCGGGCACCACAATGGGCCGGATGGTGAGGTTATGCGGTGCCAGCGGGGTGATTATAAAGTTCTCGGAGTCGGGTGTTAAAATAGGGCCTCCAACACTCAGCGAATAAGCCGTCGACCCGGTTGGGGTGGCTACAATCAAACCGTCAGCCCAGTAATTATTCAGAAACTCCCCGTCAATAAAAGCCATCACGTTTAACATCGACGAGTTATCGGTTTTTAATACCGTGGTTTCGTTCAGCGCATAATTAAAATCCAGGTTTTCGCGGTCCGAAAACTCAACTTCAAGCATCGAACGCTCCACTACTTTATAGTTATGATTAAAGATATGGATCAGCGCATCCCGCATATGGTCTTCTGAAATGTCGGCCAAAAACCCCAGCCTCCCACTGTTTACTCCAATTACCGGAACCTTGAAATTGCGTATGTGCAGCACCGACTGCAGAAAGGTACCATCGCCTCCCACACTGAAAACAAAGGCATTGTCATCATCAAAGTCGGAGTGCGATTCAAAAAACGAGGTATAAAAGATTTCCGCCTGTATATCCGATACCAAATGCTCATAAAAAGGCTTGTACAACTGCACTTGTATTTTGTGGGCTTTCAAAAAGTCAAAAAACTCCTGTAAAACGGGTGTAAAATGCTCCGAAACATGGGTTCCAAAAACCGCTACCTTCATCTAAAAGTTGCTTTAAATATTCATAAATTTCATGAACTGGTCGTAACGATCTTTGTACAAATCGTTCAACATCGAACGGTCCTGGTAAGTGGCCTTTACATTGTAATCGTAACGCATCAGCGCCTGCACCACCGCCGAAAGTTCTTCTGTATTTAGTTTAATAATCACATCTAGCATGTTGGTTCCGGGTTTGCGGTCCACAAAGAAACTAAGAATTTTCACATCGTTGCTTTCGATGATCTGGGTGATTTGCGCCACCGAATAATCATTTACATTCATCTCGAGTACCAGTACGCCCCCCATCTCCTGCAGCGAAAACAAACTGGCAAATCTCCGGGCCAAATCATACAGAGTTATGGCCCCCATGTAATAATGGTCTTTATCCAGCACGGGCAAAACACTGATTTTGAGCTTGTACATCAGCACCGCCAGCTCAAAAATGTGTTGATCGATGTGAGCATGCGTTGTGTTCAGTTTGTCCAATTCCCGGCTGATCGGTTCGTCCATCAGGTTCAGGTCGTAGATCAGCTTATCTGAAACCAGGCCCAGGTACTTCGATTCGTCCACAACCGGAATATGCGATACACGGTTTACATCCATGTAATTCAAGGCTTTTTTCCCGGAATCGCTGCTGCGCACCGGAATAATTGCATCTGATATGAGTCGATCTGCCAACAAAACTTTACGGTTTATCGTTACTGGTTATACCCGAAAATTGTAACTTGCGTTCCAAAAATTTTAAGGAATGACCAGACTAAGTGTAAATATAAATAAAATTGCCACACTGAGAAACTCACGTGGCGGCAGTATGCCAAGTGTAAAAGATGCAGCCATCCGCTGCCAGAAATTTGGGGCACAGGGAATTACCATTCACCCAAGACCGGATGAACGACACATTACCCGCAAGGATGTTTACGAGATTAAACCCTTGATTACAACCGAATTTAACATAGAAGGCTACCCCAGTGAAGAATTTTTAAAAATGGTGATCGAAGTCCAGGCTGACCAGGTAACGCTGGTTCCCGATTCGAACGACCAGCTGACCAGCGACCACGGATGGGACACCTGGAAACACATGGGCTTTTTAAAAGAAGTGATCGCGCGTCTTCAGTCGCACGGAATCAGAACGTCCATTTTTGTTGATCCCGATGAAAAAGCCGTGGAAGGTGCTGCTGAAATCCGTACCGACCGCATTGAGCTGTATACCGAACCGTATGCCACGCTCTACCCGATCGACAAAAATCAGGCAATTGAACCTTTTGTGCGGGCAGCCAAGGTGGCCGAAAACCTGGGTATCGACGTAAATGCCGGGCACGATCTCAGCCTCGAAAACCTGCAGTTTATGTACCACAAAATACCTAACCTGAAGGAAGTTTCGATCGGACACGCCCTGATCGCCGATGCACTGTACCTGGGACTCGAAACCACCATTCAGAAATACCTCGATTGTCTAAAGTAGAGATACTGGATGCCAGATGCTGGATACTCGATACTCGTGGCTCGTGGCTCGTGGCTCGTGGCTCGTAGCTCGTAACTCGCAGCTAGTGGCTCACAGCTAGTGGCTCACAGCTAAAAACTATTTTATGGAATTGTTTTACAGAAAAGATGGAAGCGGATCGCCGCTGGTGGTGGTTCATGGATTATACGGATCGTCGGACAACTGGATGAACATTGGTAAACGCCTGGGCGAAAAGCACACGGTTTACATGCTCGACCAGCGAAACCACGGGCGCTCTCCCTTTGCTGCTTCGCATACTTACAACGACATGCGCGCCGACCTGCTGGAGTTTTTTGACCGGCACAACATCGAAAAGGCAACATTGCTTGGGCACAGCATGGGCGGAAAAACAGCCATGTGGTTTGCCGCCGACTATCCCGAGCGCGTCGAAAAACTGGTGATTGCCGACATTGCCCCCAAAGATTACCTCTTGCTGAAAGAAGACAGCCAGTTTTACCTGCACCGGAATATTTTACTGGCCATGCAGGAAATCGATTTCTCGCAGGTTAAATCCAGAACCGATGTGGAGGATTTTTTAGCCGAGAAACTGGACGATGCCCGCATCCGGCAGTTTTTGCTGAAAAATGTGGAGAAAAACAAAGCCACCAAACAATACCAGTGGCGGGTAAACGTGGAAGTATTGTACGATCACCTGGATGAAATCGTCAGTGGGGTTAACCTGAGCTGGCTCGACGACCGCACCCCGATCACGGCCTACCCGGTTATTTTTATCCGTGGTATGTTGTCGCGGTACATTTTGCCCGAAGACGAAGCCCTGATCAAAGAAATTTACCCCGAAGCTAAAATCGTGGACATTCCCGGGGCGGGACACTGGCTTCATGCCGAACAGCCCAAAAAATTTATGGAGGCGGTAATGCTTTGCTGCTGAGTAAACAGAACGTTGAGAACACCGATCTAACCGATTTGCGCAGACGAAAACAGCGAAAATCGGTTAAATCCGTGCCATCAGTGTTCAAATGTATTTGTCGCAGTTTTCTGAAAGTTTCTCAAAAATCAACGATAAAATACTCGTAAAACATTCTAAATTTCCACGAAGCAGCGCTAAAGTCAGAAACTAATAATGCTTTCATTTCTGTTGGATTACCGGGAATCATTTATCGGCGATCGCGGGCACGGATTTCCACACGGCGGATTTTGCCACTGATGGTTTTCGGCAACTCCTCTACAAATTCAATTACCCGTGGGTATTTATACGGTGCCGTTACCTGTTTTACATGGTCCTGTAGTTCTTGTGCCAGCACTTCTCCGGCCTGCTCTTTGTATTCCTTCGCCAAAACAACTGTAGCTTTTACCACCTGTCCGCGAATTTCATCCGGAACGCCGGTAATCGCACATTCCACCACTGCCGGGTGCGTCATCAAGGCACTTTCCACTTCGAACGGGCCAATGCGGTAACCCGAACTTTTGATCACATCGTCGGCACGGCCCACAAACCAGAAATAGCCATCCTCATCTTTCCACGCCAGATCGCCAGTATAATAAATCCCTTCCGACATGGCTTCGTCGGTCAGTTGCTGGTTCCGGTAATACCCCTGAAACAGCCCCGTCGGATAGCTTTTATCGTAGCGGATCACGATCTGTCCCTGTTCACCGGCTTCTGCCGGACGTCCGTCGGAAGTAAGCAGTTCCATCTCGTAATGAGGACTGGGAAGGCCCATCGAACCGGGTTTAGGTTCTACCCAGGGCGAGGTAAACACCGAAAGCGTGGTTTCGCTTTGCCCGTAACCTTCACGCAGTTTTATGCCGGTTAACTGGTAAAACCGGTTGTAAACTTCCGGATTCGCCGCCTCTCCGGCAATCGTGCACCATTCGAGTGCCGACAGATCGTACCGGCTCATGTCTTCCCGGATCAGAAAGCGAAAAATAGTTGGCGGTGCACACAACGACGTTACCCGGTGCTTCGAAAGCACTTCCAGAATGGCCGACGGCGTAAATTTTTCATGATCATACACAAATACGCTCGCTCCCACCAGCCATTGCCCATAGAGTTTTCCCCAAACCGCTTTTAGCCAGCCGGTATCGGCAATCGTCAGGTGCAAACTGTTTGGGTGGAGGTTCTGCCAGTATTTCGCCGTAACAATGTGCCCCAGCGGATACACACTGTCGAGCACCACCATTTTCGAATCGCCGGTGGTTCCCGAAGTAAAACTCACAATAATCGGATCACTGTTTTTGGTTGGTTCTGCGGGACGTTCAAAAGGTGCGGCCTGTTCAATTCCCTGCTGAAAATCGTCCCATCCTTCGGGAACAAGCGGGCCAATCGAAATCAGGTGCTCCACCGAAGGAGACTGCGGCATGGCAGCATTTACATG
>JBKDZK010000480.1:0-2266 GCA_047971205.1 Draconibacterium sp. | reverse complement strand
GTCTGCATTAAACCTGGCAGAATAACGCTCGTAACTGTTGTTTTTTACAATACCTTCTTGTGAAACGTAATTAAATGAAAGATAAATTGACTTGTTCTCGGAACCACTTGTATAACTTAACTGATGGTTTTCCGATTTAGCATTATCCCGCGTAATAGCATCTATCCAGTCGGTATCGGCCAAAGGGTTGGCCGGGTCGCCAATGGGCCCGATATAACCGGCATCGCCTTCATGATAGCCCTTGTCGCGATTGAAATTTTCCCTGGCTTCGTTTTGCAGTGTCAGGAATTGTTCGGCATTTACAAAATCTATTCTATTAGGAATATCTCCCCATCCGCGATAAACATTGTATTGCAACTGGTCTCTGTTTCTTTTACCTGATTTTGTAGTAATCAAGATCACTCCATTTGAGGCCCGTGAGCCATAAAGTGCAGCCGCAGAGGCATCTTTCAATACATCTACCGATTCAATATCGGAGGGGTTAATATCCATCAATGGATTTAATTCCGAGCCATTATACATTGAGGCATCACTTTCGGACGAAACGGGCACACCGTCGATAACTACCAGCGGGGCATTTCCTGCATTAACGGATCCGGCTCCGCGTATAAGAATAGTATTGGCTATACCGGGCATTCCCGAAGAACCGGAAATTCTTACCCCGGCAAGTTTACCTTGAATTACCCGCGATAAATCAGTAGTGGGAACATCTTGCATTGCATTGGCCTTAACAGAAGCTACCGATGCGGTAATATCGGCCTTGCGCTGCACACCATATGCTACAGTCACAACTTCGTCGAGCAATTCGGTTTTTACGTGCATAATAATGTTCAATACAGTCTGGTCGGCTACCTCAACTATTTGGTTTTCCATACCAATGTATGAAAATAAAAGCTTATCTGATGGTTTGGCCATTATTGAGTACATTCCGCGGTTGTTGGTAACTACCCCCTTGGCCGAACCGCTTATTGTAACCGAAACACGGGGAAGCGGCGTACCTGTATCATCGGTAACAATTCCGGTTACACTTGGGTTTTGTGCCCTTATGAGCGTGGTAATTAATATACACAATAAAATAAATACAGTTTTTATCTTTTTCATCTTGGTAATTTTTATTTCATGTTTATCATTGTTCATTTACAGAAGAAACTGTGAAGCATATATATCGTAATCTATCTTATGTTAAGCGGAAACCTTCTTATTATCACTACCAATAAATGGCTATCAAAATGCCAGAATAAATTCTACCCATACAATTCCCTGATAGGTACAGACCTGATGAATATGTTGTTTTTTTGCTCTTTCTCACTTGTTTATAACCTTCAAAGTTGTTGATCCCGGATGTTATTTCAAATCCTGATTTTTAGGGATTGACAACCAACCACTGTTGCATTATTTTTACAACCTTGTTTTAACTAAGTCTAAATAAATCACAGCAAAGATACATCGCAGCTACCGGTGGAGCTTACGCAAAAAGACATATTCCTTTAACATAAAGACAAATCACAATGATCTATACAATGTATGATGGCGAACAAAAAGAAGTAATCCGTACAGAATATTTTCACCAGCCCGGAAAAATAACAAACCATCAGAAAACAGCAAAAGATTTTAGCGATTTCAGATCAACTGAATCCCACTTGCCCGGTATTTGCATCTGCAATTGCCGGTATAATGTTATTAAAGATATGGAACTAATTGGGGAAACCTGTGGAGAACTACTATGTCTGACTTTTATGAAAAAAGGGAATTCCTGCTTTATTTTCAATAAAAAAGATATTTGCCAAATGGAACAAAATACGTTTAATCTTTTCGGTTTTTCAGAAACGAATAAGTACACCGCTTTTTTTAAAAAAGGCAAACAAAATGAGTCAACCTACATTATAATATCCAAAACTTATTTTGATAATCTGACCCGCAAGTATCCCTGCATTTTCGAAGATTTACACCGGCAATACATAAGGAAGAAAAACTTTATTTTGTACGAAAACAGCCCTCGTTTTAACCAGGATGTTTTGTCTATATTGCAACAGATCGAAAAAGCCCATCTTCTGGACAATACACTCCAACTGTATACCGAATCGAAAACGCTGGAACTTTTTGCTCATGTATTTAGTAAAAAGTCAACTGTTTTGCGTACTCACATACCCGATACCATAAGAGAAAAAATGATGGAAGCGAAATTTATACTGGAAAGCAACTATCTGTGTCCTCCGGGAATTCATGAGCTCGCCCTTCAGGTAGGAGTGTGCGATACTGCCCTGAA
>JBKDZK010000479.1:0-4780 GCA_047971205.1 Draconibacterium sp. | reverse complement strand
CTATTGATAAAAAGCGAAGAAACTGTCCAAAAAGTCAAATTATTTTAAAAGAAACTTACAATTTATGATCGGCTTTCATTTGACCCCTCCAAACCTCCCCTAAAGGGGGAGGCTTAAGGTCCCCTATAGGGGATTTAGGGGTGAAAACCCTTGTGGTTACTTACAAATCGTAGGTTCAGTCTAACACAAAAGAACTTTTGGGACAGCCCCTTCAACATATTTATATCATATTACAAACGATCCTTTAAAATGGCTTCCACTGTTTGGTAGTCGATGTCGCGTTGTTCGCCAAACTTTATCCCGCTTTCTTTAAAACGAAAGGTGATCTTGTCGATGGTTTCCGCCGGTACGTCATATTCAGGCAGGGTAGTGGGCACTCCCAACGATTCAAAAAAGGCAATGGTTCTGGCAATGCTGGCATCAATTCTTTCTTCTTCAGAGCCTTCTCTAATGCCCCAGATCCGTTCTCCGTATTGCAGAATTTTGTCTTTTTTACCGGCTCTTTTCAGGTTCATCATTCCGGGCAAAACAATGGCCAGCGTCCGTCCGTGATCGATGCCATGGAAAGCAGTGAGTTCGTGGCCAATCAGGTGAGTACCCCAGTCTTGCGGAACACCCACAGCAATTAGTCCATTGAGTGCCATGGTGGCGCACCACATAAAGTTGGCAGCGGCCTGGTAATCATTGCGGTCAGCCAGAACTTTTGGGCCTTCTTCAATAAGTGTTGTAAGAATGGCCTCTGCCAAACGATCCTGGAGCGGCGCGTTTACATCAAACGTAAGGTACTGTTCCATTACATGCACGAAGGCATCCACCACTCCGTTGGCCACCTGTCGGTTGGGCAGGGTAAATACGCGTTCAGGATCAAGAATCGAGAATTGGGGCATTACCAATGCCGAGCCAAACGCTTTTTTCTCCAGTGTTGCCGCGCGGGTGATTACGGCATTTCCGTTCATTTCGGAACCTGTAGCCGGAAGTGTGAGTACTGCTCCCAAAGGCAGCGCTGCTTTTACCGGCGTGGTAGCTGGTTTGTCCAGAATATCCCACGGATCGCTGCCTTCAAACAAAACGGCCGCAGCAATAAATTTTGTGGCATCAAGCACCGAACCTCCTCCCACTGAAAGCAGGTAGTCAACTTTTTCTTTTCGGATCAACTCCACCGCCTGCATACAGGTTTCGTAATGCGGATTGGGTTCTATGCCGCCAAATTCCAGCAAATCAAAATCTTTCAATGCCGTTTTTACCTGGTCGTAAACGCCGGTGCGTTTGATGCTTCCGCCTCCGTAGGTCATCAGCACTTTTTTATTTTTCGGAATTTCATTCACAACATTTGGAATGGTTCCTTTTCCAAAAACTATTTTTACCGGATTTTTGTATTCAAAATTGTACATGACTTTTATTTTTATAGTTCAGTTTGAACTCGTTTAAACCTAAAACAAGTGCTTCAAAGTTTTAAAATATTACGCGGAAAATCAAGAAAGACAGATACTGATTCTTGTGTTTGGACTTTTGTGGATGTTCTTAGCCGCTCAACTCAACAAACACTATCACAAACACTTTGTTTGGGGACTCTTGTGTTTCGATGTTATTGGAGCGGCTTATGTTTTTTTCAGGATTTTCCGGCACGCCGAAAAACTGTTTCTGGATTTATTTATTGCCGGGGCACTCTTTGTGCTGATAACTTACGGACTTTTTTACCTGGTACTGATGAGACGCTCCAACAAGTAGCCTCTGATTCTTTCTTCCTGCTCATTCATCCGTTCGTCCGCCATTTTCAACAATTCATCGAAATAAAAGTGTCGCTTTGCAGGCATTGTTTTAGCTTTGACCCTGTAACAATTTAAGCCATGAAGATTTTATCATCCATTTTTTTCCTATTGATTTTTGCAACAGTGTCGGTTCATGCGCAGGAAGACAGCGACTGGAGTTCGAAAGAATACTCCGTGAAGGATTTCTCAAGCGTGTACCTGAAAGGCGGTTTCAAAGTTTGCCTGATGCAGGATTCGAAAGCTGGTTTGGTAATAAAAACCCGGGACGCCGATGTGCTGGAGAAAATTGATGTGGACAACTGGGGCGATGAACTCAGAATTGAGGTGACGCGTGAATATTTGCCGTACGAAAGAATCCGTTTGTACATCACTTTCGATAAGTTGCGCGAATTAAAAATGGAAGGCGGCTTAAATGTTTATTCTGAAGGATATCTCGATTTAAGCGATTTGCTGCTGCATGTGAAAGGTGGTGCCAAAGTTGATCTGCGGATGAAGGCCGACGATGTGAAAGTGATTGGCGAGGGCGGTGTGATGATCGACCTGAACGGAGTGGCCCAAAGTCTTTCGGTTGAGCTCTCGGGTGCGGGACACGTAGATGCCGATGAGCTGAAAGCAAAACACGTTGATTTTAAAATAGAAGGAGTAGGCACTGGAAGTGTGTTTGCCACCGAAACGCTTAACGCAAGGATTGAAGGAGTGGGGAAAATTCGGTACAAAGGAGAGCCGCGTGTAACTCAAAACATCGAAGGGCTGGGTTCTGTATCACGAGATTAAAGAAATTTGCAATACTACAAACCGGTATTCATAGGCCGGTTATTCTTAGGTTTGGTTTAGGTTTTATTAAAGGCTGCTGTTGAGCAGCCTTTTTTTCAATTGTTCGCCCAAGTGAATCACGATAAGCTGATGACGATTCTGAACCGCTGCATCGCAGATAAAATATTGCTGAAACGGCATCAGCCCTACCTTAAAAGTGACATTCTGGACGATCTCGGGTACTTTGGATTATGGTGAGTTTTGAAAAACGGTGTTCCGCAAATGGGTTTATGCTTAATGATTTAAGGGGTAGTGTGCGTAACAGAACCGATATTTATTGTGTTTCTACATCAGGTTGCCCAGGTATTCCAACACGGGAAGCGTTCGAATATAGGCTTCTTCGTTGCTTTCTTCTTCGTCGAGCTCGAGCGTAATGGTTGGAATGTTTCTTTCCACTCCGCAATAGGTTCCAAAAGAGCCGGGAGTAGGGTAACCAATATCACCTAAAACCGGATAACCACAGAGTTCCGAAATCTTTTCTGCTATTTCCTGTGCAGGACCATCGTAGTTTACTACCTTAAAAGGAGCATGGATGGTCAGAATTTTCTTTGAGTGAAGTTTTTCGCTTGATCGCTCAATGCATTCGATTTCCGGATATGTATTTGCATCCATTTTTGTGTTCAGTTATTCGCCTAAGTATTTTTTGTACAGATCGGGTCTCAGCTTTTTGGTGCGTTCCACTGCCTGTTCGTGTTTCCAGTCGTCCACCAGCTTGTCGTTTCCGCTGAGCAAAATTTCGGGGACTTTCATTCCCTTGTATTCGGCGGGGCGCGTGTAAATGGGCGGACTCAGCAGATAATCCTGGAAGGAATCTGTGAGGGCAGAGGTTTCATCCGAAAGTACTCCGGGAATAAGGCGAACGACACTGTCGACGATAATGGCTGCGGCCAGTTCGCCGCCGGTAAGTACATAATCACCTACCGAAATTTCTTTGGTGATATAGGTATCCCGGATACGCTGGTCAATACCTTTGTAATGCCCGCAAAGAATAATAATGTTCTCGTACAACGAAAGCGAATTGGCTTCACGTTGGTCCAGCAATTTCCCGTCGGGAGTGGTAAAAATGATCTCGTCGTAGTCGCGTTGAGCTTTCAACGTTTCAATTGCTTTTTCGATGGGTTGAATGGCCATTACCATTCCGGCACCTTTTCCAAACGAATAGTCATCCACACGGCGGTGTTTATCCTCGGAATAATCCCGCAGGTTGTGCAGGTGTATCTCGGCTAGTCCTTTTTCCTGCGCCCTTTTGATGATGGAATGACTTAATGGGCTTTCCAGAATTTCCGGCAAGACGGTTATGATGTCGATACGCATTTTTTCAAATTTTGCCCAAAGGTAAAAATAAAATCAGTGTCTCAATCGCTTAATAAATATATCCAGAAATCTAGATAACATGACAATGGGGCATTTGTTTTTGCGTAAAGATGACTATGTGTCATTTGTTTTTTGATGATTTTGCCGGATTTGACTTGAAAATTGTCTTTGGAATAGGAGTTGATTTAAATAGGGCAGATTCGGTTATCGAACGGAAAACAAAAAATTAATTTAAAGAATAGGAGATTAAGTCATGAATTTAGTAAGATTTCAAAACCCACGTTACAGCACAAACAGAGTATTGGTTGACGAGTTGTTCAACAACTTTTTCAAAAACGATTACCACGAAAACTATGTGAAAAATTGTGCTTCACCGGCTACCAACGTTTTTGAAACGGAAAAGGAATTCAAAATTGAAATTCAGTTACCGGGATTCTCAAAAGAAGATTTGCAATTGAGTTATCAGAATAACCTCTTATCCATCAAAGTGGAGAAAAAGGAAGAAAAAGAAACAAAGGAAGAGTATAAATACGCACACCGCGAATTCGGAGCTTACAATTTCGAGAAACAGTACCGGGTACCAAAATCGGTTGATGCTGAGAAGATTTCGGCACGTTTCGAAAACGGAATTTTAGAAATAGGACTTCCCAAAAAGGAAGAAGTGCTGGAAAAAGCTCCGATCGAGATTAAGATTTCATAATAGGTTTATTTGGGATAGGTTGATTTAAGTAGGCCCGTTCATCAATGATGAACGGGTTTTTTTTTGTGTGCCATGCATACCATATACTTATAGGGTTCAAGTCCCGAGCGAGCCAGTTGACGGGAATCGCAAGCAGAAGGCAAGGGTGTCCATTGCGAGGTGGAATCTGAAGGAAGCCTAAGGC
>JBKDZK010000478.1:0-13598 GCA_047971205.1 Draconibacterium sp. | reverse complement strand
CTTTACCGAAGCAATCACCAGCCCTGTTTCTGTCCAGCTGATTAGCTTGCCCAGTACCTTCTCAAAATAATTGAGCCGGGCCAGGTCAAAAAATTCCTGGTATTTTCCGTTGTACACATGGCCCATCAGGTCCACATCGTTAAACCGAAGCTGAATGGAAGTGGTATGTATTTCGCTCATATTCTCCGTTTTTTAAAGATTACAAAGTTCTTATCTCCCTGGTGGATTGAGTATTTTCCTCCGAAAGAACGGTCAAAATTGAACTTTTTTTTCGAGGTAGTGCAACTTTGCGCATATTTGTCCGTCATTAGTGAAGTAATATTTAGAAACCAGAAATAGTTATACAAGATGAAACGAGTCCCGGGGGGACGAGTTCCGTCTTATCCTTAATAAACAAACAATTTTAAAAAGATGAAAGCCAGAATTTTATTGTTTAGCCTCCTGTTGGCAGGAATATTTGCTGTAAATTCAGTAAAAGCAGAAGAAGAAAACCGCGAAGTATCACCTTTCTCCGGGATTTCACTACGGATCTCCGGGAATCTATACCTTACCCAGGGCAACAAGCAAAGCGTGAGAGTTGTAGCTAAAGAATCGGTTTTGAGCGACCTTATTACCGAAGTGAAAGGAAATGAACTGGTGATCCGCTTTCCCAACTCGAACATCTTTCAGCGCAATTTCAAACCCGGTAAAATCGAAATTTATGTTACCGTGCCCGATGTAAGTGCATTGTCGGTTTCGGGTTCAGGCGATATTATTGCCGAGAAACTGGAAGCCCGGATTTTAAATCTGTCGCTTAGCGGAAGTGGCGGAATCAAACTGGGTTCACTCGAATCAAGCAAATTGAAAGGAAGCATCTCGGGTTCGGGAAATATCGAAGTGAAAGGCCGAAAGGTAGCTGACGATTTAAGTGTGACCATCTCGGGTTCCGGAAATTTCAATGCAACGGATTTTGAAGCCGATGCAGTCAGTGTAACCATTGCCGGATCGGGTAACTGCAACGTTACTTCAAACGGAACGATTAAAGCACGCATAGCGGGTTCGGGGAGTGTCTTCTACAGCGGTAACCCAAGCATCGATGCTTCTACGGCCGGCTCAGGAAAAGTAAGGGAAATGTAGTGTAACAAGCAATACTTACATTGAAAATCATTCGTCAGCTGACGGATGATTTTTTTTGTGCATTATTTGATCATAATGTAGTAAATTGCTTCTCAATAGTTCTAACTGTAATTAAAATTCAACAACATGGGAGTATTAAAAGAATTCAAGAGCTTTGCCATGAAGGGCAATGTGCTCGACCTGGCAGTTGCTGTCATTATTGGTGGTGCTTTTGGTAAGATCATCACCTCGTTTGTAAACGATGTGTTGATGCCACCGATTGGATTGCTGCTGGGAAATACCGATTTCAGCAACCTGAGAGTTGTCATCAAAGAAGGTAGCGAAGCGGTAATGAATGGCGAACAGGTAGTAAGTCCGGCCGTTGCTGAAGTGGCGATTAAATACGGCGCTTTTGTAAACACCGTGCTCGACTTTCTAATTGTGGCTTTCTCAATTTTCCTGGTGGTAAAGGCTTTCAATAAAATGAAGAAGAAAGAAGCTGCTGCTCCACCTCCTGCTCCGCCGGCACCTTCGAAAGAAGAAGTATTGCTTACCGAAATCAGGGATATTTTGAAAGAAAAGAAATAAAACCTTTTCAGAATACGATCAAAACTGCTTCTCTGTTAACCGACGGAGGAAGCAGTTTTTTTATTTCCGGATGATCTCGATTTGCCCGCCCGGCCCGAGCTTGATAATGCTCGAAGGTTGTGCCGGAGTGCGGTCGTCTTGCCGGTACTCTACGATGTAATCCACCGCATTTTTTATTTCATCGGAAATCTCATCAAAAAAAGTAGGTGATTTTTCTCCGCTTACGTTGGCCGAAGTGGAAACCAGCGGACGGCGAAAACGTTGCAGCAGGCGGCTCGTAAAGGCTTCTTTGGTAAAGCGGATCCCGATGCTGCCATCCTCGGCAACCAGGTTTGCGGCCAGGTTTTTAGCCCGGGGGTAAATAACCGTTAAAGGGGTAGTACTTATTTCCACCAGGTCCCAGGCAACTTCCGGAACCTCGGTCACATAGCGGTCGAGCAAGGCCGGGTTTTCCATTAGCACCAACATGCTTTTCGAGTCTGCACGTTTTTTTAGGTCGTAAATACGCTTCACTGCTTCGGGGTTGGTGGCATCGCAGCCAATACCCCAAATGGTATCGGTGGGATAAAGAATGATTCCCCCGCTTTTCAGTACCTCCAGCGCTTTTTTAATATCTTCCTGCATTGTTTAGCCTACTATTTTCTGATACAATTTTGCGAGCTTCTCCACGTATTTGCTGGTTTGAAATTCGCTGGCCCGCAACCTGCCTTTTTCAATTAATTGAGTGCGAAAGTAATCATCGCTTATCAATTTCTGAATAGAATCGCCGAGTTCTTCAATATTTCCGGGTGAGCACAAAATAGCTGCATCCCCGGCTGTCTCCGGCAAGCACGATACGTTGGAGGTGATTACCGGGCATCCGCTGGCCATGGCCTCGATCACGGGCAAGCCAAAACCCTCGAATACCGAGATGTAGATCGAAAGCGTGGCAAGCTGATAAATTCCTGCCAGGTCTTTTTCAGGAATGTTCTTCAGGATGATCACCTGTTTCTGAATATTTTTGGCAGCTACGTATTTGTGGATGTCGTTGCAGTACGAGGTTGGATTGCCGATCATCACTAACGGAATGTCGAGGTTTTTGGCCTGCAGGGCCTTTAAAATGGAAAGCTGGTTTTTGCGTTCTTCGATGGTTCCCACGGCCAGGATAAACTGATCGGGCAGGCGGTATTTCACTTTTATTTTAGAGGTGTCCATCTTTTCAAAAAACAGGGGAGAAATGGCCTGGTGAATTACCTCAATCTTGTCGGGCGAGGTACCGGTAAACTCCACAATGTCGGCTTTTGTCTGCTCA
Source organism: Draconibacterium sp. (assembly GCA_047971205.1). Classification (GTDB taxonomy): domain Bacteria; phylum Bacteroidota; class Bacteroidia; order Bacteroidales; family Prolixibacteraceae; genus Draconibacterium. Next base: position 10,624 of record JBKDZK010000478.1, on the reverse strand, counting down.
CTGATGGCGATGATCTTTGTGGCGGCCTTGCAGGCATATTTTACCTTGTAGCGGTAGATAAGCCGGTCGAAAAATTTATAAAATTCGGGGTAGCGCAAAAAGATCAGGTCGTGAATGGTCACCAGCGCCGGAATCCCGGTTTTGTGGATACCGCGGGGCAACTCGTTGCTAAGGCCGTGGTAGAGGTCGAGCCGACGGGATTTAATTTCGCCGCTTAGTTTAAAGTTTCGCCAAATGGTCTTCTTAAGCCCCGATAATTTACGCGGCGGGGCTACAATTTCAAAAGCTTCCTGCTGTTTTAGCATCGCCACTTTTACCTCGGGGGTGAACAGGGTGTAAGTGTTTCCCGGGAAATATTTAATAAGTCCGTTTAGGGTATTCCGGCTGTAATTTCCCAGTCCTGAGGTATTTAAAAAAGCCCGTTTTGCGTCGTATCCTACTTTCATAATTGGTTTATTGCTTCTGTCTAAAATAACAAAAAAGGCCGGGTTTATGCCCCAGCCTTCCATTTTTGTATCATTTATGTTGCAATAAATTCTGCGAACCAACTGATGTCCTGAATCTTTAAAATCAGAAATTATTTAAAGTCTTTAACGCCACTGAAATCGAGTGTGGCAAAATAGTCTTCCAGTGTTTCAGCTCGGCGGATTTCTGTCACTACTCCGTTTTCGCGCAACAGAAGTTCGGCCGAACGAAGTTTTCCGTTGTAGTTAAAGCCCATCGAATGTCCGTGAGCCCCGGCGTCGTGGATCACCACAATATCATCGGGATCAATCTCCGGCAACATCCGGTCGATGGCAAATTTGTCGTTGTTTTCGCACAGCGAGCCGGTAACGTCGTATTTAGTCGTGGCGGGCTCGTTTTCTTTCCCCATCACTGTAATATGATGATAAGCTCCGTATAGGGCTGGGCGCATCAGATTGGCCATGCACGCATCGAGCCCGGCGAATGTTTTGTACGTTTTTTTGATGTGGCGGACTTTGGTAACCAGGTATCCGTAAGGCCCGGTAATGGCGCGGCCCAGTTCAAAGAAGATCTTAAGCGGTGCCAGACCTTTTGCTACAATCATTTCGTCGTACACCTTTTTAATGCCCTCGCTCACAAAATCCAGGTCCACCGGTTTTTCTTCCGGTTTGTAAGGAATGCCTACTCCACCGCCAAGGTTGGCAAACTCAATGCGGACGCCGGTTTTCTCATACACCTCATTGATCAGGTTAAAAAGAATTTCAGCGGTTTCAACAAAATATTTTGGATCAAGCTCGTTGGAGGCCACCATGGTGTGAATACCAAAGCGTTCCACTCCTTTTTCTTTGAGCATGCGGTAGCCTTCGATCATTTGTTCGCGGGTAAAACCGTATTTGGCTTCTTCGGGATGTCCGATGATCAGGTTACCCTGTTTCAGGTTGCCCGGATTATAGCGCATGCAAATGGTTTTCGGCAGGCCCACATGTTTTTCGAGATAGTCGATGTGCGAAATATCGTCGAGGTTGATAATGGCTCCCAGCTCTTTGGCAAGTTGAAACTCGTATGCCGGCGTATCATTCGAGGTCAGCATAATCTCGTCGCCGCTCATACCCACCTGTTTTGCCAGTTCCAGTTCAGCGATAGAACTGCAATCGATTCCAAAACCTTCTTCCCGCAAAATCTTCATGAGGTAAGGATTCGGTGCTGATTTTATCGCGTAATATTCTTTAAAGCCTTCGTTCCATGAAAATGCCTTGTTAAAATAGCGTGCGTTTTCCCGCATCGCCTTTTCATCGTAGATATGAAACGGTGTAGGGTGGTTGGCAATGATCGTTTCCAGTTGTTCCTTGCTGAATGGTAGCTTTTTTGCTGTCATGTTTAACGTAATTAAAGAGAACTACAAAAGTACATTTTCCTGTTGATTTATGGTAGAATTATTCTAAATAAACATGAGTGGAATTAACCGGAAATTTACATAGTTAAGTTCTGGAATAACTCAATCTTGGTGCTAGTGGGATACAACTATAGAGATTTAAAATTTCTGAATATAATTTGACAGGAATACAGAACTGGATTTACATAGGGAAATAATAGTGACTGCTTATAGAAGGAAATCAAGGAAGTTGGACTTATTGATGACTTCAAAAGAAATCTCGGGATAATTCTCGTTGAATGCCGTGGGTTTCTTTACTTTTTTTTCGCCCCATTTAAATTCGTATGCTTTTATTACCCCATTACTTTCTTCGAGCAAATCGATTTCCTAAAATCTTCCCCATTCAGAAAAGCAGTTTTTTTGTTCAATTGCTTTATCAGGCTTTTTATTTTAGAATCAAGAAATAGTTCATTCCATTGAAGAATTTCAAAAAAATTTCGAAGATAAATTGAAAAATTTGAGTCAAAGCTTTGATTAAGATTGTCTTTCGAAGCTTTGGGAAGTAGTGCCGGTGTAAATCTAAAAGTTTGGAATTTCAAGCATCCACCAGACTCATCGCCGCGCGGATTCCGTCGGCCGCACTTGAAACGATTCCTCCTGCGTAGCCGCTTCCTTCACCTATAACATACAGATTTTCGAAGCCTTCACAAAGCCCGTTTTTTTCGCGAATCACCTGGATAGGTGAGGAAGTTTTGCTTTCAAAGCCCAGCAGGTTTCCCTGCTCAAAACCGCGCATTTTCCGAATAAAATCCTGTAAGCCTGCCTGCATTGATTGAACTACCGGTGCGGGGAGCAGGCTCCAAAGTGGTGCCTGGATCAGTCCAAGCGGGTAACTGCTTTCGAGTGTAGCTGATCTACTTTTCTGATTCAGAAAGGCACTGATGCTACATGCCGGAGCGGAGTAACTTCCTGCAAAATTGTAAAAAAGCTCTTCCAGTTTCTGTAGCTGGTCGAGGGCTTCGACAGGTGAAACCGTTTTCCCGGCCAGTTCATCGGGGTGAATTCCTGCTACACAGGCTGCGTTGGCAAACATGCCGTTGCGTTTGTAATAGCTCATTCCGTTTACAATGTTGGTATGTTCGTAAGCTGCTGCGGGGACTACGGTTCCTCCCGGGCACATGCAAAACGAAAATACCTGGTGTGTTCCGTCGGCCGGCGAGGTGAGCCGGTACTCCGCGGCTTTTACTCCCGGAAGCACGGGTTTCCCCCATTGTGCAATGTTGATGGTTTCCTGTTTGTGTTCCATGCGACTGCCCACCGCAAAATTCTTGGTGCGGAAAGGAACACCGCGGCGGATCAGCATTTTATAGGTTTCGTAAGCCGAGTGTCCCGGTGCAATAAAAACGGCATCGGCTTCCATGTTTCCGGCAGAGGTGACTGCCTCGCTTACTTTCCCGTTGATGATTTTCAGGTCTTCCAGCTGTGTTTCGAAAAGCATGCGGCCGCCCAGTTCTTCGAATTCGTGCCGCAGGTTCCGGACGATCTTTCGCAGGTTGTCGGTGCCCAGGTGCGGATGTGTCATATACATGATCTCGGCAGGTGCCCCGGCTTTTACATAGCCCGAAAGAATAAAATGTTTCTCTTTGGAAATGTGTTTTGAGCGCGAAGTCAGCTTTCCGTCCGAGAAAGTACCGGCGCCACCTTCGCCAAAAGCATAGTTGTTTTGAGCATTAAAAACTCCGCTGCGTTCGAAATGCGAAATGGCTTGCCCCCGTTTTTGAACGTCGGAGCCGCGTTCGATCAGCGTAACATTAAAACCGGCTTTTTGCAAAACAAAGGCATTAAAAAAACCGGCCGGTCCACTGCCAACCACTAAAATTTTCCTGTTTCTTTTTTTGAACGGAATCTGTAACTCATCCTGCTCAGGAGACTCATCTCCTTTTATTGTTGATGAACTAACGAGCACTTTTACCTGCCAGAAAATATTTTTTTTATTCCGTGCATCCAGACTTTTACTTTCTGTATAAAAAGAGAAATCCTGGATATTCAACTGCCTGGCAATACGCTCTTTTAGCTGTTCTTCTGTGTAATTGGTAGGTAATTTTAAACTGATCGCCTTTGTTCCCATGCTGGTATAATTTCGATTCAAAAGTAGGTATTCGGCGTGTTATTTGGAACAACCCGGGAGCTTCCCTTAAAATTTAATGTAACTGAACCGGTTTTCGCGCGTCTGTATTTATGTGATGAGCAACAGCGGAATTACCGAAAGCGGAAAACAATGATTCATTCACCGGAGATAAAGCTTCGTTCGTCGAATAAATAACAGTGATTTCACTGGTTTTCATCACATTTATTTCAGAAAACAAAAAACAAGCAATTCAAGCCATGATTAGTCTTAAAAATGTACACAAATCTTACGTTACCGGCAGCAACTCGCTTCACGTGCTGAAAGGTATCGACCTGGAGATTGAAACAGGTGAATTTGTTTCGATCATGGGCTCCTCGGGTTCGGGAAAATCAACCCTTTTAAATATTCTCGGAATTCTGGACAACTACGACGAAGGTGCCTATTATCTGAACGGATCGCTGGTGAAAGATATGTCGGAGAAAAAAGCTGCCAAACTGCGCAATGAGATGGTGGGTTTTGTATTTCAGTCCTTCAATCTCATCTCCTTTAAAAATGCGATGGAAAATGTGGCGCTTCCGCTTTACTACCAGGGAGTGAACCGCAAAAAGCGCAATAAAATTGCTCTGGAATACCTCGATAAAGTAGGACTACTGGATTGGGCCGATCATTTACCTAACGAGATGTCGGGAGGCCAGAAACAACGCGTGGCAATAGCCCGCTCGCTGATTTCGCAACCCAAAATCATTTTTGCGGATGAGCCTACCGGAGCGCTCGACACCACTACTTCGTACGAAGTGATGGAGATACTGAAGGAGATCAACGCCGGCGGGATTACCGTGATTTTGGTGACACACGAGCACGATATTGCAGCCATGACGCAAAAAATCGTTCGTCTGAAAGACGGCCGTATCGATCAGATCATCAAAAACGGCGATCTGAAACACTTTCAGCATCAATACGCCAAAGAGCTGGAAACCGCGTAAAGAGTATCCAGTCGCAGTCTCAGTTTTCAGTTCGTTTCTCTGAACTTTGAGCGCTAAACTTTAAACTAAAAAACAATGTTCGATATCGATAAATGGCAGGAAATCTTTGCCACCATCAAAAAGAATAAAATGCGGACTTTCCTCACGGGCTTTAGTGTTGCCTGGGGGATTTTCATGCTCATGATTTTACTTGGATCGGGCAATGGCCTGAGCAACGGGGTTTCCGAAAACTTTATGCGCGACGCCGTAAATGCCATGTGGTTGTGGAGTGGTCGTACCAGTATTCCCTATCAGGGTTTAAAAGAAGGCCGCGACATACGTTTTACCAATGCCGATTACGATGTATTAAAGGACCTGGAAGGGATTGAATATACTTCCGGGCGCTATTACATTCGTGGAAATAAATTTTCATACGGAAACGAATACGGCGAATACACGGCGATTACCTGTCATCCCGATTTACAGGACGTGGAAAACATTGAAATAGTAGATGGCCGGTTTATCAACCAGGTCGACATCAATCAAACACGAAAATCGGTGGTGCTGGGAAAGGATATCTACGATGCTTTGTTTAAAGATAAAAATGCCATTGGGGAATATGTGCGTGTTAACAACATTCCTTTTAAGGTAGTGGGAATATGCCGGGAAGGTGGCGGTACTCGTCACCGGAATGCGTACATTCCCGTAAGCACCGGGCAAAAAGTGTTTAACGGCTCCAACCGCCTGCACAACTTTGCACTCACCATTAACGCGACCACCCTGGAAGAAAGCCAGGCCATTGAACAGCGGGTACGCGAAACGATGGCCCGCAAGCACCGGTTTGATGCATCGGATGAGTCGGCCATGGGATCGTACAACAAGCTGGAAGACGTAATTCAGACCATGAAAATATTCCAGGCCATCAAAATTTTTATCTGGATTATCGGTACAGGAACCTTGATTGCCGGCGTGGTGGGTGTTAGCAACATTATGCTGATCGTGGTAAAGGAACGCACCAAGGAAATTGGTATCCGCAAAGCGATTGGCGCAAGTCCTTCGTCTGTGATCGGGCTGGTTTTGCTCGAATCGATATTGATCACAACGGTTGCCGGGTACATCGGTTTGGTGATGGGAACGGGGCTGATGGAGCTGATCAACCTGGTGGTTGAAAAACAGTACGAAGTTTCGGCAGCTACCAACGGCGGAAACGGAGAGACCATATTCCGAAATCCCACGGTTGATTTGGGCGTTGCCATGACTGCCACTTTACTATTGGTGGTTGCAGGAGCTATTGCGGGGTATATTCCCGCCAAGCGCGCGGCACGCATTAAACCGATTGAAGCTTTGCGCGATGAATAACAGCCCCACCCAAACCCTCCCCAAAGGAGAGGGCTTAGGGAATGAAACCAGACAAAGTAAAGAGAAATGAGAAACAACAATTTCATAGAAACAATTAATCACCCCTCCTTGGGAGGGGCAGGGGGAGGCTGCTATGTTTGATTTAGATCTTTGGAAAGAAATACTGAGCGCCCTAAAAAAGAACCGGATGCGAAGCTTTATGACTGCTTTCGGGGTATTTTGGGGGATATTCATGCTCATCATCATGTCGGGAGCCGGAAAAGCTTTGGAGAATGGAGTAATGGACGGCATCCGGGCATTTGCCTCCAATTCTGCCTTTTTCTGGGCCGAACGTACCAGTAAACCCTACAAAGGATTTCAGCGTGGAAGGCAATGGAGTTACACCAATACCGACATTGAATACATAAAAGCAAATGTAAAGGATATTGAATACCTGTCGCCGCGTTTGTTTGGCCCAAGAGGCTATGAAGGCGACAATACCATCAGAGGCAAGAAAACAGGTTCGTTCAATATTTACGGCGACTATCCTGATTTTTTCAAAATTGACCCGTGGACGCCATTAAAAGGGCGCCTTATCAATGAAATCGATATTTTACAAAGTCGCAAAGTGGTGAATATTGGCGAACGTGTTGTGGAAGTAATGTTTGACAAGGACGAAGATCCGATCGGTCAGTATTTGAAAATCAACGGAGTTTATTTCCAGGTAGTAGGAGTGATAAAGGGTGAAACCCTCGTAAATATTGGAGGAGGTAGAAAAAACGAAACCATTATCATGCCTTTTACCACGATGCAAAAGACCTACAATTTTGGCGACGATGTTCACTTCTTTTCGGTAACCTCGGCTCCGGGAGTTCCGGTGAGCAGGGTAGAAGCCCGCTTAAAGGAACTTCTGAAAAGCAGGCATAAAATTGCTCCCGACGATATGCAGGCAGTGGGTTCGTTCAACATCGAGGTAGAGTGGAAAAAGTACATGGGACTTTTTACCGGAATTCAAATTTTAACCTGGATCGTGGGAATCGGAACCTTGATGGCCGGGGTGATCGGTGTCAGCAACATTATGCTGGTGATCATCAAGGAACGCACGCAGGAAATTGGGATTCAACGAGCCATTGGAGCGACTCCGGGCAAGGTGATAATGCACATTGTGGCCGAGAGTGTGTTCCTGACAGTGATGGCCGGTTACATCGGGCTGGCGCTGGGTGTTGGTTTGCTCGAATTGCTGAACATGGCACTGGAAGCGGCCAGTTCGGATGCAGATTCGATTTTCTTCCGTTCGCCCGAAGTGAGTTTCCAAATGGCAGTAGGTGCCTTGTCGGTACTGGTGATTTCCGGAATACTGGCAGGATTGATACCCGCCAAAAGAGCCGTTAGTATCAAGCCGATCGATGCGTTAAGAGACGAATAACAAAAGTGTTGAAGCGAGATTGGGTGTTTATTCACCCCCTATCTCCACTGCGTTCCGATTGTCCCCCTGCAGGGGGACAGGAGCGACGAAGAAGCGACAGGGGGTTATGAAATGATAGAATTTAGAGACAAACAAAATAATTTCAAAAAACAATAAAAGCATTTTGAGCCATGAAAAAGATTGTTAGATACCTGGGAATTGCGATTTTGATCGCAGCGTTTGGAGGAACCCTTTTCTTCCTGTATAACAAGTCGAAAAAGAAACAGGATTTCTTTGAAAACAAGAATCCGTTTTACAGCGATGTAGTAATGAAAACCGTGGCAACCGGTTCGGTAGTGCCGCGTAACGAAATTGAATTTGTGCCACAGGTTTCGGGGATTATCGATGAACTGTATGTGGAAGCCGGCGATAAAATCAGCAAAGGACAGGTAGTGGCACGTATCAAAATTATTCCGGATATGGTAACGTTAAATGCTGCTGAAACCCGGTTGAACAGAGCAAAAATCAGTTACGAAGATGCCCAAATCGATTACGACCGTCAGCAGAAGCTTTTTGACAAGAGTGTGATCTCTTACGAAGAGTTCAAATCGTCAAAGGTTGGGTACGATTCAGCCAAGGAAGAACTGTCGGCTGCCGAAAATAATTTGGAATTAATTCAGAATGGTGTAACAAAAAAGGCAGCAACGGCTACCAATACTCTGGTGCGTTCTACTATTGATGGCATGGTGCTCGATGTTCCGATCAAAGTTGGAAACTCGGTCATTCAGGCCAATACTTTTAATGCCGGTACTACCATTGCTTCGGTGGCCGATATGAAAGACATTATTTTTGAAGGGAAAGTGGACGAAACCGAAGTGGGAAAAATTAAGGAAGGAATGCCGATTGAACTGGAAATTGGCGCCATTGATAAAGAAAAATTTGATGCGGTGCTGGAATACATTTCACCTAAAGGTGTTGAAGAAAACGGAGCCATTCAGTTCGAGATAAAGGCAAATGTGGAACTGAAAGAGGGGCAGTTTATACGGGCCGGTTACAGCGCCAATGCCAACATCGTTCTGGAGAAAAAAGACAGTGTGATGGTGATTCCGGAAGGCATGCTGCAATTCGACAACGACTCGTCGTTTGTGGAGATTAACACCGGAAGCACCGAAGAACCAGTTTACGAGAAACGCATGGTAAAAACCGGTTTGTCAGATGGTATCAATATTGAAATTACGGAAGGTTTGCAGGTGGAAGACAAGGTGAAAGGCGAAAAAATTGATCCAAAAGCGATGAAAGAAAACACCAGTAAAGGCTAGGCTTAGTTAGTTTCAAAGGTTTATGTAAATTAGTCGAAACAAAAAACAATAAAAAAATGAAGAATCTTTTAACCTTGCTGATCGCAGTTACGGGACTTTTATCGGTAGCAACTGTAAGTGCCCAGGCTCCCTGGGACCTTCAGAAATGCTTCGATTACGCCATCGAAAACAACCTCCAGATCAAAAGGCAGGTGCTGAATACCGAATATTACCAGAACCAGGTGAACCAGGCAAAGTCAGATAAATTGCCCAACCTGAATGCGCAGGTCGGAAATGATTTCAGTTTTGGACGGTCGCTCACCTACAACAATACTTATGATAATATTAACTCAGCCGGTGTTTCAGGAGGAGTAAGTGCCAATCTTCCTATTTTTAACGGAATGCGGCTGAACAACACAGTAAAGCAGCGTGAACTCGACCTTCAGGCTACTGTTCAGGATCTGCAAAAAACCAAGGACGATATTATGTTGTTGATTGCAGCGGAGTATCTCCAGATTCTTTTTGCCGAGGAAGTACTACTCGTGGATTCAGCCAACCTGGAAGTCACCAAGCAACAGCTCGAAAGATCGAGACAACTGGTAAATGCGGGGAGCCTGGCCAGAGGGGCAATGCTGGAAATTGAGGCACAACTGGCACGCGAAGAGTTACAGTTGGTAAACGATCAAAACAGTCTTCAACTGGCCTACCTGAACCTGTATCAGTTTCTGGACCTTCCGATGGCTGAAAGCTTTAAAATTGAGAAACCGAGTTTGCCTGAGATAAGAGCTAACCTTACGATGATAAATGCCTTTGATGTATTTAACAATGCCATCAATATCAGACCCGAGATCAAAGCAGCACAGTTGAGGGTTGAAAGCGCTATGAAACAGTTGGAAATTGCCAAAGGTGCTCATTATCCGAGCCTGAGCTTTGGTGCCAATTACTATAATAATTACAACAACCAATACCGCTATGCCCCTACAGAGGAGAATCCAAGCCCTTCGCGAATTCCGTTTGGAGAACAGTTAAAGAACAACAATCGGTCAAGCCTTGGTTTTACCTTGTCCATTCCTATTTTCAACCGCTTCCAGGTGAAGAACAGCATTTCCAATTCGCAGATCCAGATTTCGGATTACGAATACCAGCTGCAGATTGCACGCAACGTGCTTCGAAAAGATATTGAACTGGTTTATACCAATGCTTTGGCAGCGCTTAATCGCTACCTTTCTACACAAAAGGCTGTAACTTCCATGAAAGAGGCTTTCCGTTATACCGAGGAGAAATTTAACGTGGGAATGATCAACTCGGTGGAATACAACCAAAGCAAGAACAACTTGGCAACCGCACAGTCGGATTTGATACAGGCCAAGTACGAGTATATTTTCCGTACCAAAATATTAGATTTCTACAACGGTGTACCAATCACCTTGTAGCGAATCATGCTTGAACATTGTTTTTTGTGCCCTGACGGTTAGTGTCAGGGCTTTTTTATGGTTTTTTACAAAGCACCGGACAGTAATTCGGTGAGAAAAAAATATTTTGATTTACAGTGTATTGCAAGTAAGATAAAAAATATTTTTCGCAAAAAAAGATGGGTTATTCACACACAAATCCCGTTGGGGATTTGCATTTTTCAGTATTTCCCCATAATCTTGT
>JBKDZK010000477.1:0-4864 GCA_047971205.1 Draconibacterium sp. | reverse complement strand
GCTCAGTATTTAGCTCGCTGGCAAGTCCGGCAAAGAAAGGATTGTTCAGAGATGGGATTATCACAGCTAAAGTGCTGCTTCTTCCGGTTCTCAGGTTAGCGGCAAAGTGGTTGGGGACATAGTGCAATTTCTTGGCTGCTTCTCTTACTTTTTCCTGCGATTGTTTTCCAATCCGGTATTGTTTAGCCTGTCCGCTTAAAACCCTTGATACGGTGGTGGTCGAGAGTCCGGTCATTTCGGCTATGTCGGTGATACTTACTTTTTGCATGAATTTACCTTAGTGAACAAACGTTTGTTTTGTCTGAAATAATTGATGCAAAGGTAGTAAAATTGAAAGTGTAAAGGAAGTTATACGGTGTGATGATTCTTTATTATACATTATTTGGGAATGCATACTCTGTTTAATAGTCATTTACAGCTGTGTGTAAATTTCATCAATGATCATAATAAAATTTGCACAAACGTTTGTACAGGATTGTTTTTGTTTATATGTTTGTGTGCGTTCACTAAAGTTTCTTGTGGTGCAAAACAAATAATTATGAATAATAAAATCGTTGTGGTCGGCAGTTCTAATACCGACATGGTAGTGAAAACCAGTAATTTTCCCTTGCCTGGGGAGACAATTATCGGAGGAGAGTTTTTGATGAATCCCGGCGGAAAGGGAGCTAACCAGGCGGTTGCTGCCCGGCGTTTGGGTGGAGAGGTTGTTTTTGTCGGGAAAACCGGTAACGATATTTTTGGCGAGCAGGCTGTAAAACTTTTGGCTGCGGAAGGAATAAATACTGACAAAATGCTGGTGGATGACAAAAGTCCGAGTGGTGTGGCATTGATTACCGTTGATAGCAAAGGTGAAAATTCCATCGTTGTGGCACCCGGTACGAATGGCGCTTTGGTCCCCGAGGATCTTGAAGGTATTGACGAAATACTGAAAGAGTCAGCCACGGTGATTTTGCAGCTGGAAATTCCGTTGGAAACCGTTGCTTATGTGGCCGGCTTAGCAATTCACTTGCATAAAAACGTGATTCTCAATCCGGCGCCCGCACAGGCATTGCCCGATTCTTTGTTGAAGGGGCTTTACCTGATTACTCCTAACGAGACCGAGGCTGGACAGCTTACGGGAATTGAGGTGAAAGACATTGAGTCGGCTCAGAAGGCTGCAAAATTGCTGGTTGAAAAAGGGGTACAGAATGTTATTGTTACAATGGGATCGGCCGGTGCTTATGTTTTTAGTGCTGAGTATGCCGGTTTGGTAGAGGCGCCCAAAGTAAAGGCGGTTGATACCACTGCAGCAGGAGATACTTTCAACGGAGCCTTGGCTGTTTTTCTTTCAGAAGGAAAGAGAATGGAAGAAGCTGCACGTCTGGCTTGCATTGCTGCGTCGGTATCGGTTACCCGAAACGGTGCTCAGGCCTCTGTGCCTTTTAGAAACGAAATAGAAGCTTGAAACTCTCAGTCTTTAATTATAATACCAAACCAATGAAACGAAACTTTTTTTTACCCATCATGATAGTGCTTGTGTCTGTATGGATTGCAAATGCCAAAGATCCGGTTAAAGTCATTTTTGACACCGATATGGGACCCGATTTTGACGATGTTGGAGCAATAACAGTATTACACGCTCTGGCCGACAAAGGAGAGTGCGAAATTCTGGCTTGTCTGGCAAGTGATCGATATCCTACCGTGGCACCCACAATTGAGGTTTTTAATCAATATTTTGGGAAATCCAATATTCCAATTGGTGTGGCGGCCATTGGGGCGCCCGATTTTTCATGTCCGAATCAGTGGAATGATTCCATTGTTGCGAAATACCTGGATCAACCAAAAAATAATGATGATTATTCGGCTGCGGTTGAAGTTTACCGGAAAGCACTGGCTTCGCAGCCGAACAAAAGCGTAACGATTGTTACCGTTGGTTTTATGAGTAATCTGGCTGATCTTTTGAAATCAGGTCCGGATGAATTTTCTCCGTTATCTGGCAGAGAACTGGTTCAGAGAAAAGTAAAGCAATGGGTGGCAATGGCGGGAGTATTTCCGCAGGGGAAAGAGTTCAATGTATTCAAAGATGCCGAAGCCTCGGTCTATGCTTTTCAGAATTGGCCCACTCCCATTCTTTTAAGTGGGTTTGAAATAGGGGTTCATATTTTAACCGGAAAGAAAGTGGCTGAAAGCGGCGATCCAAAGAATCCGGCAGCCTGGGCTTATGCTTATAATTTTGAAACCTATCAGGACAAAAAGTTTGATAAACGAAATTCGTGGGACCAAACAGCCGTGCTTTGTGCAGTTCGTAATCCCGAGAATTACTTTTATGTGAATGGCCCCGGAAAATTTGAAGTGGCCAAAGATGGTTCCAATACCTGGAATCCGGATGTTGATTCACAGCACTTCTTTTTGGTACACAAATATCCCTATCAGCACATTGCCGATATTCTTGATGAGTTAATGCTGCATAAACCAATTAAAAACAATCCATAAAACTTACAACCATGTATATAGTAACAAGTTATCCGTTTGCGATATTTCTTTGTTTTATCACGATGCTTTGCTGGGGGTCGTGGGGAAATACCCAAAAACTGGCCGGGAAAACCTGGCGTTACGAGCTTTTCTACTGGGATTATGTCCTCGGAGTACTTCTTCTGTCGCTGATTTTTGCATTTACCCTTGGTAGTTCGGGAGACGCCGGTCGCGGTTTTCTGGAAGACCTGAAACAGGCTGGCCTTGGTAATATTGGTAGTGCGTTTTTAGGTGGAATTATTTTTAACGCAGCCAACATTCTACTTTCTACCGCTATTGCCATTGCCGGAATGTCGGTGGCTTTCCCGGTTGGAATTGGCCTTGCGCTTGTTTTGGGCGTGATCATCAATTACATGGGCTCCCAAAAAGGCGATCCGGTTTTTCTTTTTCTGGGCGTTGGGCTTATTACCATCGCAATTGTATTGAATGCAGTGGCGTTTAAACGCGCATCTTCCGGAAATCAAAAGGTAACTACAAAAGGAATTCTTGTTTCCATTCTTGCCGGTGTTTTGATGTCTTTCTTTTATCGCTTTGTAGCAGCGTCGATGGACCTGGATAATTTTGTTAATCCGGCACAGGGAATGATGACCCCTTATACGGCGGTAGTTGTCTTCTCGCTGGGAGTTTTCTTAAGCAATTTCCTGTTCAATACTATTCTGATGAAGAAGCCTTTAAGTGGCGAACCAACCAATTACAAGGCCTATTTTAAAGGCAAACTGCCGATTCATTTGGTAGGCGTATTGGGCGGAATCATTTGGGGGATTGGAAACTCTCTCAATCTGATTGCTGCAGGTAAAGCCGGTGCCGCTATTTCTTACGGACTAGGGCAGGGAGCCACTTTGGTGGCCGCCTTGTGGGGCGTTTTTATCTGGCGCGAGTTTAAAAACTCACCCAAGGGAACCAACCCGATGCTGGCTCTTATGTTTATCTTATTTGCAGCCGGAATTGTTTCCATCATTTATGCCGGAGCATAAAAACAGGGTCACACAGATTTCTATTCTGAAATTTATTTCATAACGATAGGGAATGGGTTTAGGCACTGACGTTTAAATCTGTTCCCATCCTTTTCTGTAGGTATGCCTGATCCATTCTTCGGCTGTTGCTTTTGCCGGAAGTTTCATATATTCTTTGCTGAAACGGGGATCGCCATTCACCACTTCAAAATCGTTTTTCGATAAAATACGCAGGTTGTCACTGTCCGAAATGTTTTTGAAACGCATATTCGGGCCATCCCACTGTAGTTTTCGTTCCAGGCTTTGAAGTCGCACTGCCAGAACTCCCATCACCACCATTTCGTTTAGCGGGCCGGCATAAGCAAAGTTTGAAGAAGCTTCTACGCGCGTTTCTTTATTTTCTTTACATGCCCGTATCCAGTCTTGTTCGTGGCCACCTTCCATGGCATTCGAAATTCTGCGGATCGACATTACCGGTAGTTCAAAATGAGCCATTTCTGATGTGGGCAACAGTGTTGTATTGGCTCCATAGGTTCCGCACATTATTTTGCCACGCGTACCATAAAAAATACAACCGCCACCTTCGTCACCCATTTGTTCACCGTCTTTTAATTCATCGGGGCGGGGAGGCATAAATCCGCCGTCGTACCAGCTAACCGTAACTTCGGGCATAGCTACTTTGGGTAAGTTGTCTCTTCGCGGAAACTCATAGCGAATCACCTCGGCATTGGGAGCTGAGTCGTTGTTAAAAGGAGTGGAGCTTGCTTCCACTGAACTCGGGTATTGCAGGTTCAGTGCTTTGAACACGGGGTCGATAATGTGGCACCCCATATCGCCTAAAGCACCGGTTCCAAAATCCCACCAGCCGCGCCAGTTCCAGGGATGATAAACCGGGTTGTATTCACGAAACTGTGCCGGGCCGATAAACAGATCCCAGTCCAGTTCTTTGGGAACGCGTTTCCCTTTTTCAGGCCGGGTAAGTCCCTGCGGCCAGATTGGGCGGTTGGTCCAGGTATCAACATGGGTGACTTCGCCAATGGTTCCGGCCCATATCCATTCACAAATCTGCCGGATACCGTCAGCCGAATTTCCCTGGTTACCCATTTGGGTGGCAACACCGTACCGTTGCGCAGTTTCGGTCATGATCCGCGATTCGTATACCGAATGTGTCAGCGGTTTTTGCAAATACACATGAACTCCCTGGCGCATGGCTATCAGTGCCGGAAGCGCGTGCGAATGATCGGGCGTGGCAATCATAACAGCATCAATGTCTTTCTGCTCTTCCAGCATTACGCGGTAGTCCTTGTATTGTCGGGCGCGGTACCAGCGTCGGAACGAGTTCCTGCCTGCATATTCCGAGTCTACATCGCAAAGTGCCACAATGTTTTCGGTTTCCATGT
>JBKDZK010000476.1:0-7174 GCA_047971205.1 Draconibacterium sp. | reverse complement strand
TTCCTTTGTATATATTAATTAGGAATTAGATTTTATCTATTAATTTTAAAAAGCTGGTCGCTATTTTTCGTCTCCTTCCAAAAGACCCAAATAACTGATAAATCTAGACGGAGCAATTTCTCCATTATCCACGGCCGCTTTTACAGCACAACCCGGTTCGTGTGTATGCGAACAATTGTTGTATTGACAATTTTCAGAGATCTTGAATATTTCAACAAAATAGTGCGAAATTTCCCACGGTTCCATCTCCAGCATACCAAAGGCTTTTATACCCGGAGTATCGATGATATAACCGCCAGAATCAAGCTTAAACAATTGCGAATAGGTAGTGGTATGTTTACCTGTTTTGTGCAGGTCGGAAATCTCCATCGTTTTAAGGTTTAACCCGGGCTGAATCAAATTGATCAAGGTTGATTTTCCAACTCCACTGTGCCCGTTTACTACATTTGTTTTGTCTTTTAGCGCATTTTTTAATTCTTCCACGCCCGTTCCGTTATCAGCCGATGTTGCCAGGCAGCTGTATCCAATACTTTCATAAATCGAAATCAATTCTTGCATCTTTTCGTGTTGCGCGGAGTTGTATCTGTCGGTTTTGTTAAAAACCAGCATGACCGGAATCCTGTAGGCTTCGGCAGAGGCTAAATAACGGTCGATAAAAGTAGTTGTGGTAACCGGATAGTCGATTGTAGCAATAAGAACAGCCTGGTCGATATTGGCCGCAATAATGTGCGCTTGTTTCGAAAGATTTATCGAGCGCCGGATAATGTAGTTCTTTCGCTCCGAAATGGCGCTTATAAGGCCTATTTTAGCCTCTTTCTCGTCGGCGGATACCGATTGCAGGGAGAAACTCACCCGGTCGCCTACAGCGACAGGATTTGTGTTTTTAATGCCTTTTATGCGAAAGCTACCTTTGATCTTGCATTCAAAAGTGTTTCCCTGTTCGTCCTCAACTGTGTACCAGCTTCCCGTAGATTTTATGACCAGTCCTTGTTTCAAAATATTTCTTTTGCTGCAAAGGTAGTTGAAATACCAATTCACCGAAACTCAAATAAAAAGGGGAATCAAATACGACTCCCCTTTATTGTATTTTCACGTGAAACAGTGTTATTCCCAGTCAAGGATAATTTTACCGCATTCGCCGCTTTCCATGATGTCAAAAGCCTGCTGAAAATCTTCGGCCTTAAAACGGTGTGTAATAATGGGCAAAATATCTAATCCTGAAGTAAGCATCATTTCCATGTGGTACCAGGTTTCGTACATTTCTCGGCCGTAAATGCCTTTCAGTGTTAATCCTTTAAAAATCAAACGGCTCCAGTTGATTTGGGTACTTTGAGGAAGCAAACCTAAAAGACTGATTTTGCCGCCGTTGTACATGTGGTTAACCATGTCGTTAAAGGCGATGGGAGACCCTGAACATTCCAGACCAATGTCGAAACCACTTACCATATTGTGGGTAGCCATCGCTTCCTTTATGCTTTCTTTGGTTGGATCGATCACACGTGTGGCGCCCATTTTACGAGCCAAATCACGGCGGTATTTGCTTAAGTCGGTTCCGATAACATTACGTGCTCCTGCAAATTTACAGATAGCAACAGCCATGGCTCCAATTGGGCCACCAATACCGGTAATCAGTACGTCTTCACCCAAAAGAGGGAAAGACAAGGCTGTGTGCGTTGCGTTACCCAGCGGATCCATAATGGCCATCATTTCGTCTGAAATACGATCGTCGATGTGGAGCACGTTTTTTGCCGGCACTGCAATGTATTCAGCAAAACCACCATCGCGTTGTACTCCAATTCCAATCGTATTGTCACAAATGTGCTGACGACCACGCCGGCAGTTACGACAGAATCCACATGAAATATGGCCTTCAACAGTTACGCGTTCTCCAACTTTTACACGGTCAACCTCCGAGCCAACTTCCACAACGGTTCCCATGTATTCGTGACCTATAATAACAGGTGTTTTAATGGTTTGCTGCGCCCATTCGTCCCATTTGTAAATATGCAAATCGGTACCGCAAACGGCCGCTTTTTTCACTTTTAACAATATATCGTTGGGGCCGGGTTTTGGAATTGGTACCTCTTCCATCCACAAACCTCTTTCCGGTTTACTTTTAACAATTGCCTTCATAATCGTATTTAATTGATGTTACTTTTCTTTCTGCAAAAGAATAAAACTTTGTTAAATATTTAGAAAGTGAGTAGTATAAATTTAATTTCTGACCGAAAGTTAGGACAAATAGAGAGTAAATACTCTGATTAAATTCACTTAATTGATATTTGTTTCGGTAAGATGTTTTTTGGACATGAATTTTACCGGGTACCAGGATGCCAAAAAACCTATTGAGAGCACAGCCAGAAAGGCCAGGATAACGTCGCTAAGCATAATGCTAACCGGGTAGGCAGAAATTACAAAAGAACCGTTTGCGCCGGGAAGTTTTATCAGTTCAAATTCAATTTGAAGCCAGCAAACAAAGATTCCAAGCAGCGTTCCGATAATACCTCCCACAAAAGAAATGATCCAACCTTCGTATAAGAAAATCCGGTTTATGTTTTGAGTGGTTAATCCCATGCTTTTTAAGATCGTAATGTCTTCCTTTTTATCGATATAAAGCATGGCTAAATTGCCGATCATATTTCCGGAGGCAAGTAGCAGAATAAAAATAAGGATAAAGTAAACGGCCCATTTTTCTGATTTCATGGTTTTAAATACCAGATCGTGCTGTTCTTCCTTGTTTTTCACGTGAAACTTTTCGCTTAAAATTCCCTGGATCTTTTTCTGAATTTCATTGACTGGAGCCGAATCATCCACATCCAATTCAATCGCGGACACGTTATTTCCGCTTTCAAAAAGCTCCTTTACATAGGTGTCTGAAACCAGAATATATTGTGCATCAATTTCTTCCAAAACCGAAAAAATACCTGCAGGATACAAGTATCCATGATTTAATGACCGGGAGGGATTTAAAGAAAACTGCCGGCCTTTTTTGGGAACATAAATATCAATAGGATCAAGAAACGAAACTCCCGCACTAAGGTAGTTGGCAACACCTTGCCCGACGATGGCATAATCAATACCCTGTTTCTCAAAGTAATACGAACCTTCAGTAAGTAGTTTTTCGATATTCGTGTATTGATTATAATTGGGCGGAACACCTTTTACGGTAGCCGGATATTGCTGCTTTCCGTACTTCAGCATGGCCACTTCTTCAATTACTTCGGCATACGAAACAACCCCGGATACTTCCTTTATTTTCTGAACGTCAATTTCAGCCGGATCAAACATTTTTCCTTCCGCCGGAGTGATTTTAAGATCCGGGTCGAAATCGCTGTAAAAAACGCCGATCAGTTGTGTGAAACCATTCATCACCGAAACGATAATAATTATCGCCATGGCTCCCACAACAATTCCTGCCATTGAAATTCCAGATATTATGTTTATAATATTTTGTTTCTTCTTGGAAACCAGGTATCTTTTGGCAATGAAAAATGGTAAGTTCAAAGTAGTATCTGTTGGTAACTATTCGAAGAATTTACGATTTTAACAGGTTGTCGATGTTCTCAATGTAGTCCAGACTGTCGTCGATATAAAACTCGAGATCAGGAATTACACGCAGGCTTTTTCCAACCTTTCGGCCTAATTCACCCCTTAATTGTTTGCTGCTTAACTGTATTTCTTCCAGTATTTCTTTGGCAAATTCTGAAGGGAAAATACTCAGGTAAACACGTGCAATACCGAGGTCTTTGGTAACCCTTACAACGGTAACGCTAATTAATTTTCCTACAAATTGTGTTTTGTTGACTTTTAATAAAATGTCGGCCATTTCGCGATGGACGAGTTTTGATATTTTATTTTGACGAGTGCTGAATTGTTCCATGATAGTCTGTTATTGGGTTCAAAATTAATGAAAATGAATGAATACCGGACTTCTTTCTGCGTGACTATTCAAAGAACATCCGATCATTTGAACGAACCCCCGATAAAATGTTAATTTTAATACGAATTAAATCTTTTATTATGACATATATCGCGAAAGAAAGTCGTTATGATACCATGAAATACAACCGATGTGGCAAATGGGGGCTTAAACTACCCGCTGTTTCCCTCGGTTTATGGCACAACTTCGGTGGGATTGATGTTTTTGAAAACGGACGGGCAATTCTGCACCGGGCATTCGACCTGGGTATTACACACTTTGATCTGGCCAATAATTATGGTCCGCCACCAGGATCGGCGGAAGAAAATTTTGGAAAGATTCTGAAACAGGATTTTAGCGCTTACCGTGATGAACTGATCATTTCCACCAAAGCTGGTTACTTAATGTGGCCGGGACCTTATGGCGAGTGGGGAAGTCGCAAGTATGTATTGTCGAGCCTTGACCAGAGTTTGAAGCGAATGGGGCTGGAGTATGTCGATATTTTCTATTCGCACCGTCCCGATCCGGATACGCCGCTGGAAGAAACGATGATGGCACTCGATCAGGCGGTCAGATCCGGTAAGGCTCTTTACGTTGGTATTTCGAATTACCCGGTAGAAATGGCGCGTGAAGCTGCCCGTATTTTAAAGGAATTGGGGACACCTTGCTTAATTCATCAACCCAAATATTCGATGTTTGAACGGTGGGTGGAAGACGAGTTGCTGGATGTACTGGAACACGAGGGCATTGGTTGTATTCCATTTTCGCCGCTGGCTCAGGGACTTTTAACCGATAAGTATTTAAACGGAATACCGGAAGGTTCGAGAGCTACCCGTGAGGTGTTTTTAAAGAAAGAGCATGTTGATTCTGCTTACGAAAAAATTATAAAGTTGAATCAAATGGCGTTGGAACGAGGTCAGTCGTTGGCACAAATGGCGCTGGCGTGGGTTTTAAGAGACAAACGGATCACTTCTGTATTGGTTGGAGCCAGTTCGGTTCAGCAGATCGAAAACAACGTAGAAACGCTTAAAAAGCTATCATTTTTCGATGAGGAACTGGCCGAAATTGAACGTATTTTGAAAGGATAAACGAAACCGTAAGAAATTGAAAACTTTATAAAACAAGAAAAGCTTACCATTTGGCAAGCTTTTCAGTTGTGTATTGTACAGAAATTACATTCCGAGTAATTTTTCTACGGCCCAAAAGAGGCCGAAGATAACTGCCACTCCGGCAATTGCTCCAGCTGCCAAAGTGAACAGCATGTTCATGGGCAACATTTTCTTCTCATTTTCAGTGTCGGTTTTAATGACGATCTGATTCTGATCTGTTTGAGTTTTCATCTGTTTTCTATTTGATATCCAGGATTTTAAAAATTAAATGCTTCTTGTTTGTTTTCTCTTTGTAATACAATCCCGGATGGTTAAAATCAAGCTCCAAAGCCAATAAAAGACTAAAAAGTATTCAGCAAAGTTAGAACATTCATTTATAACATGCTATATAACATGTGTTAAAATCAGTTTTTGTTAAATTCGTGTTAACGTGATAGTTAGATGAAACAAACGTAGTTATTAGCTGGAATGTTGTTTATTGTGAAAGAAATATTTTCATCCAAAACACAAAAAAAGGAGCCTGTTTTGGACTCCGTTTTCTTGCTCTATTATAGTGATTTCTTTCTATGTAGCCGATTCAAATTGCTTTAAAAAGCGGACATCGTTTTCAAAGAAATGACGTATGTCTTTTATGCCGTAACGCAGCATTGTAATTCGTTCAATTCCCATTCCAAAGGCAAAACCGGTGTATTTCCGGCTGTCGATGTTACAAAGTTCCAGTACATTCGGATCCACCATTCCGCACCCTAAAATTTCCAACCAGCCGGTGTATTTACATACATTACAACCTTCACCACCGCAAATCGAGCAACTTACATCCATTTCAGCACTTGGCTCGGTAAACGGAAAGTACGACGGGCGAAGACGAATTTTGGTATTTTCGCCAAACAACTCTTTTGCAAACTGAAGCAGCGTTTGTTTGAGGTCGGCAAACGAAACATTCTCGTCCACATACAGACCTTCAATCTGGTGGAAGATGCAGTGCGAACGGGCTGAAATCGCTTCGTTTCGGAATACACGTCCAGGGAAAACCATACGGATGGGAGGTTGGGTGTGTTCCATTACACGTATTTGTACACTCGATGTGTGTGTACGCAACAGCACATCCGGATCTTTTTCGATAAAGAAAGTATCCTGCATATCGCGCGCCGGGTGCTCAGGAGCAAAGTTCAGCGCAGAGAATACATGCCAGTCGTCTTCTATTTCGGGACCTTCAGCAACCGTAAAGCCAAGCCGTGAAAAAATACCCAGTATTTCGTTTTTTACCAGCGAAAGCGGGTGACGGGTACCTAGTTTCATCGGTTCACCCGGCATGGTTAAATCAATGCCCGATAATTCGCTGCCGTTGTTTTCAAACCCTTCTTTGAGGCCGTTGATTTTATCAAGCGCAAATTGCTTAAGTATGTTGATTGCTTGTCCAACTTCCTTTTTCTGTTCCGGTGGAACCGTTTTAAAGTCGTTGAATAATTGGCTGATATGGCCTTTTTTGCTGATGTATTTTATACGTAATTCTTCAACTTCTTCCTTACTTGAAGCGACAATTTTATCGATCTCCTCCTGTAATGCTTTGATTTTGTCTAACATTATCCGCTATTTTATTGATCCGCAAAGATAATCATTCAATTCAAAGAATTCCATGGAAGTGGATGCGGATTAAGCAGAATATTCAAGAACGATTTGTGGGAGAATAGGTTTTTGTATATTTTTGCGCCGGAAATTTGGTCCCGTAGTTCAACGGATACCTGCCTGCCGGTAGGCAGGGAATAGCAGTTTCCTAAACAAGTATTATATGAAATACTTTGTTTATGCAATAAAAAGTGAGATAGATGGACGAATATATATAGGATTTTCTGAAAACGTTCAGAAGAGAATAAAAGAGCATAATTTGGGAAAAACAAAGTCTACAAAAGGTTATCGTCCATGGCAATTGTTTTTTACTTTAGAATGCGAAAGTAGAAAAGAGGCAAGAGAAAAAGAGAAGTACTATACTCAATGCAGATAGCTTTTCGGGAATTTTGACGAATATATTTTTTTCTTTTTCAAGTCAAAATTTTCAGGCATAGCCGTAGCTACGGTTTAAAATTTTGGTGTAGAAAAAGGGAAAAAGAACGAGTGAAAAAACCGAAAAGTTATTTGTTTTGGGTAT
>JBKDZK010000475.1:0-2716 GCA_047971205.1 Draconibacterium sp. | reverse complement strand
TGGTCCCTGTTCCGCTAATGGAAATATTCTGTTGTTTCTCGGCATAAATCAACGATTGCTTTACCCAGGTGTCGCCATAAAATTTCTATTCCGGGTGATTGTGAGGATAGTCGCTAATATTAGTGCTGCCCAGGAGCGTTGAATTTTCACTCAGGTGCAAAGTAACATTGCTTTTTAAGTAAATCGTACCTGTTAAAAATTCACCGGCGGGAATAATAACCATGCCTCCCTTTTCGGAACATTTATCAATCGCATTTTGAATGGCTTCTGTATTTATGGTTTTGCCGTCGCTAACAGCGCCATAATCCAGTATGTTACAGGCATAATCATCACCTAAAGCAACAATGGAGAGTAGAAAACAGAAAGACAGTATGGAAACAGATTTTATCGGGTACATACACGTTGTTTTATTAATTAATTCGTTTTTAGATATATGACGATGATGTTTTATATGCCTGATCGAGATCTGAAATATTCGATTCATCGCCGCCAATGTCTAACCCAAAATACCCTTTGTAATTCATTTTATCGATGGTTTCAAAAAAGCTGTCCCAGTGGATTTCTCCATTGCCAATGGGAAGGTGTTCCACTTTTAAACCCCGGTTGTCAGAAACATGGACATAGTCAATCCTGTCTTTCAACCGCAGCAGCGACAGGGCCAGGTTGTCTTTTACAAAAAACTGATTGGCGTTATCGAGATTAAAACGCAGGTTGTCTGCTTTTACAGCATCTGAAAAAAAAAGAAAAGCATCGGTTGTAGCAGACAATACTCCCAGGCAGGGATGCATTTGAAAGGTCAGCCCTTTGGCAGCAGCGATTTGGCAAGCTGTCTTTATGGTATCCGTTAGCTCATCCCAGTATTTACTCCAGTTTAAATGCTGCGGGAATTGAGCTGACTGCAACTCTTTTTCATCGTAATGCCTCACTACCGGGATATCTTTGGGAAACTGGTAAGGGGGAAGGGGAGCATTGTCGAGGACTCCTTTGGCGCCAATGAGTTGAGCGATTTCGCATCCCTTTTCAAAAAGCTTCAGATTTTTTTCCCTTTCAACAGCATCGGTAGAACTTAATCCGGGCAATACGGCACAAAAGTAAGGCACTTCCAATTGGTGCGCTGCCAGTTTCTTTTTAATGTCGAACCTTAGGTTGTATACCTGTAACAAGTGTTGTTCCCGGATGCCTTCCAACTCGATACTCGAAAAGCCCAGGTTTAACATTTCTTCGATATGGGCCAACGTATTTTCTGCCGCGGGCGGATAACCATATTTTGTAATGGGATATAAATAACAACAAACCAGCGAGGAGTCAAATTTTCTCATGAGTTTAAATTATTGAAATTAAATACTACATTTTCTATCTTCTGTTTATTAAAAGGAACCTATTATTCCTGAAATGCCGGCACCAGCCATGGCTATGGTGAAAAGGATAATCAGGCCCATAAATACACTCCACCTTTTTGTTACCGGATAATTATTTGTTTTTGCCAAACGGTTTACTATAATCAGCATTAGAACAAGCACTAACGGAGTAACAATAATTGCCAGAGATTGGGAAAGTATCATAACAAAAACAGGCCTCCCTCCAAAAATGGGAACCACCAATCCAAACAATACGCCTGTAAGCACCAATAATCTTGACTGGGTACTTTTCATATTTCGCGGTGTATTATTGTAATCGGAGAATAACCAGGGAGCCAATAAAATAATAGGGAATAAAGATGACAAACCTGCACTTACGATACCTGCCACAAATATAGATATTGCAAAACGCCCAGCTATTGGCTCCATTAACTTGACCATATCAATGGCATTTTCAACCTTTAATCCGGCAGGATACAATGTTCCGACAGCACTTGCCATAATTGCAAAACTTAAAACAAACATCATCGCTGAAGAAATCAAGGCATCTCTTTTTTCCAATTTCAAATCAGCAACTTTCCACCCCTTTTCCTGTACTAAAATAGAACGTACCACATACAAAATAGCCCCCATGGTTGTTCCCACCATACTCGCAGAGAATAAAAGTTTTTCTGTATCTTTTGGGATGCGTGGAATTAACCCGGAAAGCATTTCTTGTGGGTCAGGAATTACCATAAACATGGTAGCCATAAAAGATACTCCCATGATGGTAACGAATATGGTAAGAATTTTTTCAAAGAAATTATGTTTACCTTGCCAAAAAAGATAATACAACAGCGCTCCGAACACCAATTCAGAATACAAGGGATTAATTCCTCCCGAATCCGGAAACAGTGGCCGTGACCATTCCTGAACAACTTGCGTAACAACACCCATTACTCCCATACATGAAACCCATTCACTGGCGAGTAACGAGACTAAAACAAAAATGCTTATTGGTTTGCCGAAAAATTGTTTCAGGCTAAAAAGGATGGTATTCCCGGTTATTGCGGTATAGTGTCCAAAGCTAACAATCAGAAAATAAGTAAATATACAAGAAAGCAATAAGGGCCATGTTAACTCCATCCCAAAAGAGGCCCCGGACGAAGCCATGGTTGTAATACTGCCAGTACCAATGTTATACCCGATTAGGAAAATACCCGGAGCAATAGATGCCAGAAATATTTTTAGTTTCTTCATGAAGTCAGTTCCGTCAATTCGTATATCATTTATGACGGAAAGGAAAAGAAACCTCCTTACAGAGATAAAATAAAAAATCCCCTCCCTCTGCCAGTTCCATCTTGTATATAGTCTGGTTA
>JBKDZK010000474.1:0-3060 GCA_047971205.1 Draconibacterium sp. | reverse complement strand
AAAAGTATTTTCACTACGTTTGTGAAATGCAGGTTTATTTAGGTTATCCAGAAACAAGTTTAGGGAGAATATCTTAATTGTCATTACAAACATAGCCAGGAACGTCAGGCTGAATTCATTTCAGCATCTT
Source organism: Draconibacterium sp. (assembly GCA_047971205.1). GTDB lineage: Bacteria > Bacteroidota > Bacteroidia > Bacteroidales > Prolixibacteraceae > Draconibacterium. The sequence continues at coordinate 2,930 of JBKDZK010000474.1, read as the reverse complement.
TGTTCAAATGCAGATTCCGAAATAAATTCGGAACGACGGTACGTCAATTTAATGTTGGTATGACACTCGACAAACCATCAAAAAAACATTATTAACACATTCGTTCACATATCTTACTGATTGAAAATATTCCATTCTTTCGGAGCTTTAAAATTCTCCCTTCCCTGGCCAAACGGAGGAACTTCCCGGTCGGGTTTTCTCGTATCGTATTTCAAAGTCAGTTCTTTTAAGTCTTTTTCAAGATCGGGATATTTTGCCGCAAGGTCTTCTTTCTCCGCCGGGTCATTTATTAAGTTATAAATTACATCCGCACTCAAATTCATTTTAGGATTTCTACCGGGCATAATAAACTTCCAATCCCCACGAATAAGTGCGCCACACCCCAGATAAAACGAGCGGTCTTCAGCCAAACGACCTCCTTTTAGCGCATTCAGAATACTAAGCCCGTCAAACGGATAGGCCCGGCTGCTTCCCGGTTCTACGATTTCGCAAATGGTTGGAAAAACATCAACAAAACCCGTCAACTCATCCATTTCCTTTTGCTTTTTAATACCTGCCGGCCAACGAATAATTGCAGGTGCCCGCACCCCGCCGTCATATTCCAGAAATTTATGACCGCGTAATTCACCGCTCGATCCCCCACCCGATCCTTCGTCTGCACCATTGTCGCTAAAAAATAGGACAAGCGTATTTTCTTCAATTTTCAAATCGCTCAAAGCCTGGAGAATATTTCCGATGCCACGGTCCATACAAGTTACCATCGCACCATAAGTTTGCTTTCTGGTGTTTCCCTTTCCCTGACTTTCCTTTCCTTTCGAATACAGAGGTTTTGATTCATCAAATCCATACAACTTTAAGTCTTCGGTTTTGGCCTGAAGTGGTGTGTGCGGTGCATTAAAAGCAACATATAACAAAAAAGGCCCTTCTTTTGAATATTCACGAATGGAGCGAACGGCTTCTTCGGTAAATAAATCGGTAGAATAACCTTTATCATAGCTCGAAGCAAAATCGTTATGCCAATCCAGCTCGCCTTCCCTTTCGTGGGTAAAGTAGTCGATTGCTCCGTTCAGGTGACCGTAAAAATGCGTAAATCCATTGTTCAGGGGATAATATTCTGGTCGCGAATGCCCCAGGTGCCATTTCCCGATAATTGCCCGGTTTTTATATCCATGCTCACCCAAAAACTCGGGTAACATTGTAACTACCGGATCAATTCCAAAGTCGCGCCAGGGTGGGATCACTGTTTCGCGTAAGCCAAATCGGCTCGGATAAATTCCGGTTAGCAAGCCTGCACGGGTAGGCGAACAAACAGGTGCTGTATAAAACCTTGACAGCTGAACACCTTCTTCTGAAAGCTTATCGAGATGAGGGGTTTTAATCCAGCTTCCGTGATAACCAACATCACCCCAGCCCAAATCATCGGCCAGAATGATTACAATATTAGGTTTATCGGGCGTAGCCTGGCCATAAGCCGTCTGTACATTTATTCCGCCCACAAATCCCATAAAAATGAATATGGGATACAACCAAAGCGTTTGAATTTTCATTTTAGTAGGTTTAAAAATTTTATGATATCAATCCAACTTATTCTTCGAAAATGATTCCACTGAATTGCTATTGAATATTGTAAAAACTTCTGCCGTAGTGTGTTTTCCCAAACATATCGGTGGCTTTAATAACTATCTCGTGTTTTCCTTTATCTAATGCCGCCGGAAGCACTGTCTTCCACAAATGATAACATTCGCGTGGATCTACCGGTCTTACACCCTGCTTTAAAAGATCCGCAAAATCCCATTCATCCAGTAAGTGCAAATACGAGGGATCTTGTTCTATTGTGTAATTCATCGGTTTCCATTTGCCATCATCAACTTTAAACATGACGTTATCGTGTACGCTTCCGATAAAAAAGTTAACATAAACCGGTGAAATCGAGCGTTTCCCCCGGGCGACAATACGCGGAGGATAAATGTTCATTTGGTAGTCATCCGGCTGACCGGCTACTTTGTACTCAACGGTGTACCGATTTCCGTCACCGTTTAAAATAGCATGGCCCTGCGGAGGACCCTCAGCCATGGGTGAACGGGCAATCCCATCGCTGTCCAGTTCGCCACGGTACCAGGATCCACAGGTTGTCCCTAAATTTAAATGATGATGTGGCTTCTCCTGTTTCCAATCCTCTTTATCCGACATTAGCTTATTAATTTGAATATGTGTATGCGCCGAAACGGAAAGCGTATTCGGAAAATCTTTCAACAATGCAAACAAAGCTTCGCGGTCAGCATCCCGAAAAATATCTTTCTGAATGTATCCCTCCCAAATTGGAATATGAAAAAGCAGAACAATCAGTTTGTCGTACGGGACTTGTCCCAAATCGTTTTTCAGAAATGTCAGCTGTTTGGAAGTTAATCCGCCCCAATACCCGGATTTTCCGCGCGGATCGGGTCGAAGAATGTCTTTTAAAATAATAAAATGTGCCTTTCCGTAATTAAAAGAATAGGTTGAAGGCCCGTAAACGCTTTCGAACGACTCGTCGGACAGCGAATCTGCCTTTACGTCGTAGTTCATGTCATGGTTTCCGATAACGTTGTACCACGGAATTCCAATCTTTTTTATGGATTTATTATACGGCTGAAACAGCGTAGGATTATCCCCCACCAGATCGCCCATGCTAATACCAAACAAAACACCATTAATTCCGCTTAGTTCCGATACAATCCGTTGGTCAAAATAATGCAACTGGTTTTCGTTGTACACCTGCGGATCTCCAAAAAGCAATATTTTAAACTTATACTCTTCGTTGTCGGGTAAAAGGGCAAAATCGACCGATGCGGGTAATTCGCCCGTTGGTCCTACACCTGAATACTTGAGCTGAGGTGACCCTTTGGGCTTATGAATGTAATAGAATTTCGGGAGCATGTTTTCATCCACCG
>JBKDZK010000473.1:0-10840 GCA_047971205.1 Draconibacterium sp. | reverse complement strand
TTTGAAGCCATTTGTCCACCTCTGCAAACTTACCCTGAGCCATTTTAAGGTTGGCCAAATTTACACAGATCCAAACATTATTCGGCTCGTTTTCAAATGCTTTTTGCAATATTTTCTCCCCTTCGTCCCAACTCCCGCTTCTTACGGCCTCGATTCCACGCAGATCATCTTTTTCTCCGCGCTCCAACAATACCACCAACGGATTTCCCTTGTGGTAAAATACTTTTTTGATTTTTGCCGACTGCCAGGTATCGTGCTTCAGTTGCCACGGGTGAATGTAGTTTACACCAAACAGGGCATAATCCCAGTTGCTTGAGCTACGTTCAAGGTAGCGTGTGTATTGAAACGACACGTTGGGTATTTTCTCAAAATAATTAGGCAACTGACAATTCATGGCCACTATCGCTTCTTCATCGCCTATCTCGTTTAAAAGATAGTCTGTGGCCTCCTTCATTCCATGAAAATAATAGTCGTATTCATAATTGCTCCAGGCCTTTTTATTTCCACCTGTTACATGGTTAAAATACACATAGTCGACCGGGAAAGTCTTTGCCTGGTGCACCATCGGCAACAACATCAACCCAAAAAACAAAAGCAAATACGGAATCTTTCTTTCCGTGCTTTTTTGCGCCCCGATCATCTTGTAAAAACCAAGAGAGGCCAATACAAGCATTACCGGCACAACAAACAGCATTTGACGTATTCCGCTGTAAAGGTTCGAACCTATAACGATGACGTAAACAACCGGGAAAATAAGCGTAAAAAACACGAACAACTCTAAAAAGAGTTGTTCGTCAAATAGCTTAGTAAACATATAGGTTAAAAAGGCGATAAAATATATCAACCCCAGTAAGACAAACTCGGGTGTTGTTATCCAAAACCAGTGCGGAAGATACTTCCACGGCAACTGCGAACTCCAGGTTACCGATCCTTCAAAAATCTGTTTGATACTTACCTTGTAGTGTTCCATCATGGAGAGACTTTCGAGCGGATGGTGCCAGACATCCTGTAAGGCGAAGGGCCAGAATAACAGCCCGATAAAGTAACCGGTAACCGCTATTACTAAAACCTGGCCCGCAAGCCTTACAAAACAAGATTTAGTTGAAATAAAATATTTAAGTAAAAAAGGCTTTACAAATAATATCGCGAGTAATCCCAGACCTAAATAGGCAAAGAGAATCAGCCCGCCAATGCGTACCGAACAGGTAAACGCAATGCTTAATCCCAGCAGAATGGCTGTTTTCCATTTGGGTTGAGGCAGCTCTTTCAGAAAACGGATAATAAACAGTACTCCGGCCAGGTATCCGGTGGCAAACGGAATGTCTTTCAGATTGCCAAAAGCCTGTCCGAAAAGCCGTGGTGTTACCATCAGCGAAAGTACCACCAGTGCCGAAACCCAGTACGAGCCACTCAACTCTTTACCCAAAAGCCCTGCTGCCAAAAGCAACAACCAAAAGAAAAATGCGCCGGTAAAATGCCGGGTAAGAAATTCGTTTTCTACTGAAAACATGCGATTGAACAGTGCCGTGAGATTATCAACCGATTGTCCGTAGTATTTCAAGTTGGTAACCGGCGTATCCAAACACGACGCATCCTCACCGCCCGTATAGTACCAGTTTACTACTTTTTTTGCGTGAGGATAGTGCAGCATTTCATCCACATTCACAGCGGCTTTGGGAGCCAGCAATGCCAGTATTGCCCCCGCCAAAATCAGGCTGAAGACAAACACATTACGTGCCGTGAATATGTCGGATGTTTTATGCATCAGATCTTTTTGTTGGATTTATTTTAATATTGACTTCATGGTCGTTTGTCGTATCATCAAAAACCTGTTTCACCAGGTACACAGGCCGCTTTTGAACTTCTTTGTAAATGCGGAAAATGTATTCGCCGATCAGCCCAAGGAAAGTAAGCTGCACCGATCCAAAAAAGCTGATGGCCAAAAAAGTGGAAGACCAGCCAAAGGGTGCAAGCCCGGTGAATTTCGAAATCAGCGTGTAAACAATGGCCAGCAGGAAAACTACCACTCCCAGCAAACCCAGGTAAAGGCAGGCTTTTATCGGCCATTTCGAGAAGGAATAAATAGCATCAGCAGCCAGCGAAAACAATTTTCTGCTGGTCATTTTTGCTTTCCCCTCAGCGCGGTCGGCACGGTCGTACATTACAAACTCATGCTGAAACCCGATAAAATTCCGAATACCCGGGAAATACCGGTTTCGCTCCGAGAAAGCCAAAACAGACTGAACGGCTTTGCGGCTTAACACACAGAAATTTCCGCTTTGCTCTACCTGGTTCCCTTCTGAAATGCTGCTGAATATTTTATGAAAAACTTTGATAAAGAAACGCTTGCTGAAGTTCTCCATTCGCTTGCTCCGAACGGCAGAAACAACATCGCAATTGGTTTCTTTCATTTTCTGAAGAAGCTGCGGAATAACTTCCGGAGGATCCTGGAAATCGCCATCCATGATCACTACCCTTTCTCCTTTGGAAAACTCCAGCCCTGCGGTTATAGCAGCCTGTAGACCAAAGTTCCTGGACAGCGAAATCACTTTCACCTCCGGAGCTTCCTTTCTGAACATCAATAATTTGTTCAGCGTATCGTCTGTGCTTCCGTCATCAACACACACCACTTCGAACGGCTCTTTTTCAGCCTTCACATTTTTGATCACCTCCTGCAAAAGACGGTCGACCAAAATGCTTTCGTTATAAAGCGGTATAACTACGGAAATCATCATTGTTCTTTTTTAAGCTTTGTGCTGTGTTCCGGGGACCGGCACCGGAAATTCCATATCTACGGGTCCCATTTCATACGTTTCAGGTCCCAGTTTCATGTTCGAGGTCATCATTTCTTCCCACGTTACTTTCTGCCCCGTGTAAGCAGCCGTTCTACCCATAATGGCTGTTAACGTTGAAACAGCGGTCCGTTCTGCTTCCACCACCGGTTTATTGGTTCTGATAGCAGTCACCAGGTGAATATGCTCCTGTACATACGGAGAAACTTTTACCACACCGGTTGAGCGCCCATCTTTATCTTTCGGATATTCGTAGGTCCACTTAACCGACCCGTCAGGATTGTAAATCGTGTTTTTACAATTGGTGTAGCCTTCCGTTCCCATAATCAACTCGCCCAATTGGTTGGCGCATCCATCAACCTGACGCGAAAAACTATGAGAGAAGACACCGTTTCCAAAATCAAAATCAATGGAGAAGTAGTCGTATTGGTCACCGGTCAACCGGTGAGCGCGGCCCCCAAAACCGACCGCCTCTTCCGGATGTTTCCCCATAAACCAATTTATGATATCGATATTATGTACATGTGTATCCAGGATATGATCGCCACATAACCAGCAGAAGTTATTCCAGTTGCGCAGCATGTATTCCATGTCGCTCCAGCCCTCTTCGCGGGTCCGGAACCAAACGTGCGACTGCATCCAGAAAGCTTTGGCTGCAACCAAATCGCCAATGGCACCACCTGCTACCTGTTTGTAGGTTTCCAGGTAATCGCGCTGATGACGACGTTGTGTTCCGGTGATAACAGTTAATCCCAGGTTTTCGGCTTTTTTGGCCGTTGCAATAATCTGGCGGGCTCCCACCGGGTCAACACAAACCGGTTTTTCCAGAAATACATTCTTTTTGGCCTGAATGGCCGCATCGAAATGTGCCGGTCTGAAATGCGGAGGCGTTGCCAGGATCACCACGTCCAAATCCAAAGCCATCAATTCTTTGTAGGCGTCAAAGCCCCAAAAACAATTTTGCTCGGGAACTTCCACCCGTTGTTTCATCAGTTTATTGCGGCAATCCCACACTTTGTCTTCAAAAACATCAGCCAAAGCTACCAAATGCAGGTCGTGCCCGGCTGCCAAAAAGTTAAGTGCAGCACCGGTTCCCCTGTTTCCGCACCCTACCAAACCCGCCTTTAAAGGCTTCCCGTCGGGAGCCAGGTCGAGCAAGGGAGGAAATTCATAATCAACCGTTTGGCTTTTGGCAGAACAAGAGCTCAAGGCACTCATTCCGATCACACCGGCTGCTCCAATTATGGCCGATTTTCCGAGAAAATTTCTACGTGATAGTTGATTCTTATCCATGGTTGATTGTTTTTATTTTTCTGTATCTTTTAATTCATCAGGATGATATTCGCAAAGCACCCTAAAACCTACACTCTTAACATCGGAGTACCACCAGATACTCTTTGGTATCTGCGGGTCGGTTACCAGCCAGTCAGTAGTTCTGGTAAAATCGCGACGTGCCAGCCTTAAATCCTTAGGTGTATTTTTGAACGAGCCTCCGCGAACCACATGCTCGTTACCGCTCCTTGGTCCGCGCGGGTTATGAACAACTCCCTTGGGATATTTTCCGTAAACCGAAGGATCGTAATAATCAAGACAGAATTCGGCAACGTTCCCCAACATATTCTTTAATCCAAAAGCATTAGCCTCCACTACTTCCGGCTGTTGTGTTTTCCCCGGGCTGTTGCCGTTCCAAACCACGTATTTGCTGAATAATTCGGTATTGCCCCCCAGCAGCTTTTTCAAAAAGCCATCGGCCTCATAATCTTTTGGAGAACCCTCAAAGAAATAAGTAGTCTGGCTTCCGCCGCGTGCAGCATATTCCCATTCGGCTTCTGTTGGCAGACGGTATTTCCTGCCCGTCACCTGGCTCAGCCAGCGGCAATATGTTTCCGCAGCATGATGACTCATGGTGATTGCCGGACGGCTTCCTTTCCCCCAGCCCTGATCAGGTGCTCCCCAGGGTGGCGTTGCTCCGGAAACCCCATCGGTTTCTTCGTTCACTTCTACTGCTTCTTTCCGTCCCTGCGAACTGGTAGCCGAGAAAAACGCCAGGTACTCATCCCACGAAACTTCAATCTCTGCCATCCAGAAACTGTCAAGGGCTACTTCGCGCACCGGTCCTTCATCTTTCCTGCGGTAAGGCTCGTCTTGCGGACTACCCATTTTAAATTGGCCCCCTGGAACCGCCTTCATTTTAAATGAAACGTCGGTGCCCGGAATCTTTTCCTCAAAAGTTGCGAAATCTGTTACAACTGTAAGCTCCTTAAAAACTTCTTTCGGAGTTGCATTGTCCTCATCAGCAGCAAAGCCGGTATTTTCACCCCGGTAATGCCCCATCTCGTGATGACACTGTAAACAAGAGTTTTTTTCGGGTTCGCGTATGTATTTTAAGTGTTGTTGTCCGCCCTGAGCGCTCAACGTGCTGGGAAAAAGATTGGTGTGGCATTTTACACATCCGTCTTCGTAAACAAATCGTTTAGCCGCTTCGTTTGATCGCTTGGCTGCCCAATCAATCTCATCGGTATCTTTTGTAAGATATACGTACAAATCGTGAAATCCTTGATAGGCTTTCCGGGTAAGATAATAAGCTGTTTGGTCTTCGGGAGGCAAATGGCAATCGACACATCTTACCGATACGCCGCTTGAGGTATTATTATGAACCGATAATCGCCAACTTGCCTCTGCATGTGTGTGAACATGACAACTGTTACAAAACTCATCGGTAGAAGTATATTCTACGGTTTTGTTAAAAAGCAAAAGAAAAAGGATAACGCTTAATCCTCCCGCTATAAAAATAAGGTAATGCCTTCGTTTGATTGTTTTATCTGTCATCCCAAAAATAGAATTGAAGCACCAATATACACGCACGCGATTAGCACGACCTTAACCCAAACACCATTGACAGCTTAAATGACTCTTAATTTTTCATTAATCTGAAACACAAATTATTGATTAAAAATTTATTACAAAAAATTAACTTTTGTTGTCAAATATTTCAGTTATGCTCATTTTTGATATATTTGAGGGAAAAATAATAGCAAATTAAGGAATAAGCGACCGTTAAAATGAACAAACCCAGCTGTTATATCGGAATCATTTTTACCTGGATGAGTCTGTTTCTGACCATTTCATCCAGTGCTACTGATTTTGCCGACAACACTTTCCTTATTGCCAATATCAGTGAAAATGATCTTTCCAATAACAGCTTGTGGAGCTTTGTAGAGGCAAACGACTGGGTGGGTATTGAGCTTGAAATAGACAGCACCGGAAATTATGCTTACCTGCAAAACAGCACCGTAGAAATGACAGCTGTTTTGGACCAGATAAGAAGTATAATAGATAAAGAAGAATCCAAAATAGTTCCGATCTTCATTCACTTTGACGGGAATATTCACTTTCTGGATTCAGTAATTAATGCTTCTTCCATTTCTGATCGTATTTTCTATTTACCACAGGGCGAAACATGGCCATCTATCAATTACCTGGTACAAGCAAACCGCCGTATTATATTTTTTGTGGAAGGCTACACGACCAACGAGAGCAGAATCCTTCATCCCGTAAAGAATTACGCACTGGAGATATCAGCCAGTCAGATCACACCCAACTCTGTAATCCTGAGTTCCGAATCAAATATCAACAAGGAACTCTTTAAGATCAATGATTTTCAAAATCTTCCGACGGGTGTTGTATCCAACAGGCTGGGAAAAAACCAGGTACCTGATTATGTGAACTTTCTACTTGACAGTTGGACAAAATACGGCAAGAAACCCAATTTCATCAGTGTTGGCAATGCGATTATTAGTTTTGACTTCCTGGTATCACAGCTGAACTCATTCAACGACATAAAAGGACAGGTTCGGACGGTTGGGAAAAACCTCGAACGAGTTTACTGGAAAAACCCCGAAGTTCTGATTTCCGGAGGTAAATTCAGTTTTCCAATACGCGGTGGCGAAGAAGTAATTCTTTCGCCTTTTGCCCCCGGTTACAGCATGACGCCGGCTCAACTGATTGTTACCGCCGAAATGGCGCTGCCCGAAGAGTATTCGGTCTTGGCCTCGCCGCTTGGCCTTAACCAGGGATTAACGGCCAATTTCAACTTCGACGGAAACCTGACCGACAATGTAAATCCGGAACAGAAATATACAGGTACCAACTATTCTTTTAGCCAGGATATTGACCGGGGGACTGTTCTGAAACTTCCTGAAAATGCCCAGGTGTTTATCGGAAATCCGGAATTGTACAAGCTCCCAAACAGCAGTTTTACGGTCAGCTGCTTCGTAAAATTCACCGACATACTGGAGTTTGGCGACAATGCAATTCTTGGGAACAACGAGCAGGGTTATCGTCGCGGAATGCACCTGGTTTTACGTTCCGGGCATCCTTATTTTGGGCTGTGGTCAAACGATTTTATGTCCGAAGAAGTATTAAAAAACAACACCTGGTTTCACCTTACCTGGCGCTACATCATTGAAACCGGGCAACAAGCTATTTTCCTGAACGGCAAATACGTTGGCGGATCAGACGGGCATCCTCCGTATTCGGGCACAAGCGACCTGCACATAGGCAGCGCGCTTTCGAACGGTGCAAGCATGCGTGGCTACATCGACAACCTGAACATCTGGAACCGTCCGCTTGGAAACGAGGAAATCAGCCGGCTCGCATTGGATGAAGAAATCCTCGCATTGCCGGAAAAAGATAAAAAACAACGAAATTTTATTCAACCACTTTATATCGGGTTTTCCTTATTGATTCTCCTGGTATTTGTTCTTCTTTTTTGGGTAATGATCATCCGTAGAAAGACAAAGAACCACTACCAGGGATTTGAAGTACAAAAACCCAGCTTCGAGAATCACATACGTCTTTTTGGCGATTTCCAGGTTATGAACAACAAAGGAGAAGACATTAGCTCTTTGTTCACCCCAAAGGTAAAGGAACTCTTTATTTACATCCTGATCGGCTCTGTGCGCAACAAAATGGGCGTTCCTATTTCGGATGTTGATTCTTGTTTATGGGCAGGGATACAAGACCGGAAGATTGCCAACAACCGGGCAGTAACGCTTAACAAGCTCCGTAAAATCCTTGTCCAGTTAAACGCGGTTGAAATCAACTCGAACAATGGCTTTTTACAATTAAAAGTTTCCGGCAACCTGTCGTGCGACTACCTGGAAGCCTTTAAGTTGTGCACAATTCCTGAAGGAATGACCCGAAAACAGCTCGATACCTTTTACTTACTGGTGAAAGATGGCAGCCTTTTAAAAGGAATTGACTGGCCCTGGCTGGACGATATCCGCGGATTTATCGGAAACCAGGTGATGGATCACCTGTTGAAACTGGGAACCTATTTGCAAAAAGAGAACCGGATCAACGAGGTGGAAAAAGTAGCTCAACGGATGCTCGATTACGACGAACTAAGCGAAGAAGCTGTTTCGCTGCAAATTTGGGCGCACCAGCAGGCCAACAATCTGTACCTCGCCAAATTTCAATTTGAGTCGTTTTGTACCCGTTACAAAAAAAGCATGGGGGAAAACTATGGCATGAACTTCAACGAGTTTATTGAAGAACATGCCATCAAAAAGAACTAATCGATTCTTTCCAGCTCCACCGTAAAGTGCCGCATAATGGGCGCTTCTTTTTCAATTCTGAAGCCGTGTAAGATCTTTTCCCGGCGGTCAAAGATATTTTTCAGCGCCACTGCCACCACATCCATATGGTTGTTTGTATAGGTTCGGCGCGGAATCGCCAGGCGTAACATTTCAAGCTTCGGAAAACGGTTTTCTCCCGATTTCGGGTCGCGGTCGGCCAGCAAAGTACCTACCTCAACCCCGCGCACACCGGCTTCAAGATAAAGCCCAATTGCGAGGGTTTGCGCAATGTATTCTTCTTTGGGAACATGCTCCAGAAATTTCCGGGCATCTACAAAAACGGCATGTCCGCCAATAGGTTTCTGAACCGGAATCCCCCATTCCATCAACCTGTTTCCCAAATACTCCACCTGTTTAACACGGTTTTCGAGGTAATGCTCGTCGGTTACCTCGTTCAAACCAACAGAAAGCGCATTCATATCGCGTCCGGCCATTCCGCCGTAAGTATTAAAACCTTCGTACATAATGTTGAATACCGAAGCATTTTGAAATAGCTCCTCGTCTTTCATGGCAATAAAGCCACCGATGTTTACGATGCCATCTTTTTTGCTGCTCATGGTCATTGCATCGGCATAGGAAAACATTTCGGCCACAATTTCGCGAATGGACTTTTCTTCGTACCCCGGCTCCCGTTCCTTGATAAACCAGGCATTCTCGGCAAAACGCGCAGAGTCGAATACCACTTTAATCCCGTACTTTTTTGAAAGCCGGGAAACGTCTTTTAAATTCTGCATCGATACCGGTTGCCCTCCGGAGGTATTGCAGGTAAGCGTTACAATCACCATCGGAATTTCGTCGCGCTGATAGGTGGAATAAACACTTTCCAGCTTTTCTAAATCGATATTGCCCTTAAACGGATGCAACGATTCGGTATCGAACGCCTCATCAATTGTGCAATCAATCGCTGAAGCACTTCGGTATTCGATGTGGCCTTTGGTGGTATCAAAATGGCTGTTTCCGGGCACTACATTACCGGCTTTCACCAAAACTGAAAACAAAACATTCTCGGCTGCCCGTCCCTGATGTGTCGGAAGAAAATACTCAAACCCTAAAATATCACGAATGGCATTTTTCAGGTTGTAATACGACGAAGATCCGGCGTAACTTTCGTCTCCCGTCATCATGGCAGCCCACTGGTTATGACTCATGGCACCGGTTCCGCTATCGGTAAGCAAATCAATATAAACCTGCTCGCTTTTCAGGTTAAATAAATTGTAATGTGCGTCTTTGATCCACTGTTCGCGTTGTTCGCGGGTACTCTTAAAAATGGGTTCCACCATTTTTATTCTATATGATTCTGCAAAAGGTAATTCCATTAAAATATAATTTATGAATGATGATCAACGATTGATGAATTGCGATGGTTCCATACAAAACCATACATGCAATTCGAGATCGATGTTCTTTAGTAAGAAAATTAAATAATGATCTGCGAAATAAAATTTACGATGGTTAACTGCATACGAAATCTCAAATCCTAAATCACGAATCTGAAATCTACAATCTAAAGGAATCCCTGTTTTTGATATTCAGGTAGCGGCGGTTGTGAAGAAATATGGCCAGTAGAAAATTAAACATGTCCAGTATTTCGAACAAAGGTAAGAAGCTTTCCCGCAATTTCCACACGACAAATATCAGTTTTGCAGTCATTTCATTATCATCTAAAAAAACCACTAATTTTGCACAGGAAATAAAAACAACAGAAAATGGGAAAACTGGCATTCGAAGTGGTAATTTTTGACATGGACGGGGTGATCACCAAAACAGCCATTACACATGCAGCAGCGTGGAAAAAGATGTTTGATGAATTTCTTCAGGCCCGCGCAAGTAAGAACAACGAAAAGTTTGATGAATTTACCCAAAGCGACTACCTCGCCTATGTTGACGGCAAACCGCGCTACAAAGGCGTTGCCTCATTTCTTGAATCCAGGAATATTTCCATTCCTTTTGGCGATCCTTCGGACGAAGCGGGAAAAGAAACCATTTGCGGCCTCGGAAACCGCAAAAACGATGCTTTTAACGAAGTGATTGCCCGCGATGGTGTAGAAGTTTACGAATCCACCGCAAAGTTGCTGGAAGATCTTACAGCTGCCGGAATTAAACTGGGCGTAGCTTCGTCGAGCAAAAACTGCGCGCCTGTTCTTGAAGCGGTCGATCTGTTGTCTACGTTTGGTGCCCGTGTAGACGGGGTGGTTTCTGCAGAACTTGGGTTGCACGGGAAACCGGAACCCGATATTTTTACCACTGCCTGCGAAATGCTGGGATCAACGCCTGCCAAATCAATCGTTGTGGAAGATGCTGTTTCGGGTGTGCAGGCCGGCGCAAAAGGCAATTTTGGATTGACACTCGGAATTGCACGCGAGAACAATGAAAAGGAACTCGCCGAAAACGGTGCCGATTTCGTGGTAA
>JBKDZK010000472.1:0-2393 GCA_047971205.1 Draconibacterium sp. | reverse complement strand
GTTGGCGAAAAGGGAAATAGCGCTCCAATGGACCAACACCACTACAACCAAACGAAGAGTCTCTATTCCAATCTAAGAACTCCCGCATACTAACCAGCATACGATTGACGTTTAGGAATGTGCGCAAGATGCATCAACACTTGATTCTAATCTGTGTGCTATTTTTCTTATGTTTGCAAAAAATACCAAATAAAAGAGAATGTTTGATATATCCGAAAAAGATATTATCAAAGGCCTGATCAAAGGAGACATGTCTTCTTTTCGTCAACTTTTCGATAAAAAATACACCTTATTTCATTCGTTTACCATGGGAATGGTGAAGGATTCATGGCTTGCTGAGGATATCACGCAAAACATATTTTTAAAGGTATGGCTTAATCGGGAAAAGCTTGACCCCAATAAATCCATTCACAATTACCTCTATGTATTGGCAAAAAATGAGATAAGAGATCATTTCAGGTTAAAAGTCAATATGCATACCGAAGAAATTCAGGAAAACCAACGCATACAAATAGAAGATTTTGAAGGGACGCTGGACATGGAAACCATGCGAGCACAAATTTCAAGAATTGTTGCACACATGCCTGAACAGCGACGTAAAATATTCACCCTTAGTCGTGAGCAAATGCTCTCAAATAATGAGATTGCCGAACAAATGCATCTATCCATACGGACAGTTGAAAAACACATTTCTCTTGCTTTAAAAGACATTAGAAAACACTTGTCCTCCTTCCACCACTTCTTATTCCTATTCTACTAACTGACAGCATTCCATTAATCTAGCACAAAACAAGCATCAACCAGTAAGCATGGTTTTCGCTCCACCTTTTCGTCCCCCCATATGCACCAATTAAATTTCTATTAAAAAAAGTTAAAAAAGCATTACGTAGTCTTTCCGCTTGTTTCGTTCTATTCTTGTCGACATTACAAATGCCGTTAAGAGAGAAAAACGATTATGACAAAAGACCTGATCCTAAGATATTTTCACAACAAGTGTTCAAAATCTGAAATAATAGAAGTAGAACACTGGCTTGCAAATTTAAAAGATGACGGGAGTGATGACCTACTGCTTAAAGAGATTTTGAGTAGCATACAACTTGGCAAAAATGAAATACAGGCACGCGAAGCATTTAAAAAGTTTGAGCATACCGTTACCGAGCACCAACGAGAACGATTCAGCAAAAAGCAGAAAATAACAAGAAAAATTGGACTTTGGTATCGCTATGCCGCAGCAATCCTTCTATTTCCCCTAATCGTTGCTTGTTTCTACTTCTATACCGAAACAAACAACCCCAAAGAGTGGGTCGAAGAATATGTCCCTTACGGACAAAATAAGATGATCTACTTACCTGATAGCACTAAACTATGGCTCAATGCAGGCACAAAACTAATTTACCCCAAACAGTTTAATCACTCCATCAGACAAGTATACGTTGCCGGCGAAGTTTATGCAGAAGTTCAAAAGGATAAAAACCGCCCTGTTGTAGTATCAGCTGGAGAAGTCTCAGTACAAGTTCTGGGGACTAAATTCAATTTAAAATCTTACAGTGAAGACTCGCAGATTGTTGTGTCCTTACTGGAAGGAGCGATACAAATGAATACCAACTACAATGGTTCAATAAAATCAAGAATATTAAAACCTGGAGAAGTTGTAAAATTCGAAAAAAGTACCGGCAGAATCAACTCCAGTGAATTTATTCCAGCAATAAGAAAACAGTGGTACCAAGGCCAGAGCTTTTACTTCATTGATGAAACACTGGAAGAAATAGCGATTTCTCTGGAGAGGTATTTTGATGTCCGCATCAACATCGAAAATGAAGTATTAAAAACGGAGGTTTATTATTCTGTTTTTATAAATAACGAAAGTCTTGAAGAAATACTCTCGGCCTTAAATATCAATGGAAAAATGACAATCAGCCGCAAGACAAATACAATTTATATCAAATAATGAATAAAAATAAAGATCACTGCCTATGGGTAAAAACCTAAGCTAATGTGAAAAGGGATAGGAGAATATGGCACATTCTCCCGTCCCCAGAAATTTTCCAGTTAATTAATAGTACAACTAAAAAATCATTTAAAATTATGAAATTTAATCAGAAAAACTTCAAACAACCCCCTTTGGGTATGAAGAAGTTTCTAATTATTCTACTATGGGGAATTATAGGAACTGCCTCCCCCGCATTCGCTCAAAAAATCTCTGTAAACTTTGACAACTTAACTACCAGACAGGCCGTTGAAGTCCTGCAAGCTAAGCACAACTATTCATTCTCGATGAATACTAGTGGTTTAGACATGGACAAACGGATCACTTATCAAGCCAAAAACGTAGAATTAACAGAGGTCTTAGATAAAATTTTTGAAGAGCAAGGCTTTAAATGTACTGTAAATGG
>JBKDZK010000471.1:0-16546 GCA_047971205.1 Draconibacterium sp. | reverse complement strand
TACCACGTATTGTAAAACTCAATAAGTTTACTCAGCCGTGGATTTTTCAGGTGTTCCGATGAACCAATAATATCACGTGCGTAAGGATGTCCCTCGTATAAATGGGAAAATAGAAACTGGTTGATGTGCGTATTATTATTGTCCTGATACATGTTGAACTCCTCAAACACGTTTTCCAACTCGGCCTGAAAAGAACGAAAAACTGGGTTTATTAAACGTTCGGAATATAAATCGAGCCATTTCTCCAATTGATAAGTTGGAAGGTTGTTGTAATAAACAGTCATATCATAAGAAGTTCCGGCATTTAAGCCTTCTCCTCCCATTCCTTCCACCAGGTTGGAGAACTCGCTGGTGTTGGCATATTGAGCTGCCAGTAGCGACTCTTCGTTTATTTTTTTCTCCAATTCAGCACGAACAAGCGGGTCTGAAGCCTCAGCGTATTCATCGTACAATTGAATAATGCGATCATAATGCGTTTTCTCTTTTGCCCAGTCAAGCGCACCTATTTTATGAGTCCCCTTAAACAGGACATGCTCCAGATAATGGGCTAACCCTGTATATTCGGCGGGTTCATCGATCGAGCCGGCACGCACTGCCACTACACCAGTAATATCCGGTTGGTTGGAGTCGGGCCATAGATAAACAGTTAAGCCATTATCTAGCGTATATGTTTTAAACTCCTGAGAATAAAGGCTGCTTGCAAACAAGCAAAGCACTGTTAACAAAAAAAGGTTAGTTACACTTTTCATTTCTAAATTTTTTAAAAATTGGTAATCTCACAACTTTTAGAAACCTGTCTAATACATTAAGAATAATTACAGGTAAAAATCTATCCGCCCCATTTCAAAGAAACGAGCAAAGTTTGGTTCATAACATTATCACTTGGAGCTAAGATGTATGCAAAATCGACGGAAAATCCGGAGAAATGAACACCGCAGCCAGCAGTACCATATGAAGCACCTATCTTTTCATCTTCAAAATGATAGCCTGTACGCAGGAAAAGCAGTTTATCGTAGGCGTATTCGGCCCCAATCCCTCCTGCAAGCCCGGTATTATCAGGCGACAATTGATAAGCTGCGTCCAGAACGCCTGTCAGCGAGTGTTTACCGGCAATAGAATAATTGTAGGCAACACCAGTATTGCTACGAGTCGGCAGGCTGTATTTTGAATTGCCGTAATCTGTTTTTGTGCCCAGATTAGAAAACCCCAAACCTACGCTCAAACTTTCTTTACTGTATAGAAGCGAGACATCGGCAGCCAGAGCCGATGCTTTTTTTGTGCCGCCAAGGTCGGATCCAAGATAACGCACAGTAGCACCAGCAGCAACTTTGGAACTAATCTTATAACCAAGGCCTAGTTCCAACGCGTATTCCGAAGGAGAAAAGGTCCCTATTACATTTCCGTTGTCACCTGTTTTCTCGACAGCCGGCATATTATTGAAACGAGCGCCTGCTGCAATACTAAAGTTTTTGAACCGTGTGTAGCCGCCAATATTTACAAGTTTATTGTTTGCGTTCTGGGGTTGCCACAACAGGTATGACACCGCTATTTCGGTCGGGCGTAGTGTATCCTGAAATACGGCGGCAGTGTTGCGCTGAGCAGCAAAAGCCGACGACAAAACATACCCCGCATTTCCCATGCCCGCTGTCCGAGGATCCGACATATAGTTTAAAAACGGAACCGCCTGTCCCGACGCTTGTCTAACAATAATTGTTAAGAACAGAATGCTTATAAAAAATCGTTTTCTCATAACTTGATTATCTGTTTCTTTATTTCTTTTCCGTCGTATTTTATATGCACATTATATACACCACCGCTAAATGCTGTCATATCAATTTTGGCAGGCTCAAAGGGTGAAATATCCATTTCCGCTTCGAATACTTTTGCACCGGAATTACTAAAAACTGTAACCAACGAACGTTGATCTTTGCCTGTGCGCAACCATACGAAATCTTTTACAGGGTTAGGATAAATGTCAACTTCCTGATTGTCGTCGCGTACCAGAATGCTAAACTGCTGAGAGGCTGATTTTCCCATAGCGTCAGTTGCAGTGATTGTAACGTGCGACAAACCGTAAGCCATGGACACAGCATATAAGGTTCCATTGTTTTCGTTTACGTTGACCACATTGGACGCGGTATTGGTAAAGGTATAGCGTAAAAGTTCGTTATCCTGATCGGTGAAATAATTGGCAATAGTAAACGATTTTTGTTGGCCAGTTGCACCAAAATACAGATCTTCAATCGAACTTACAATTTCAGGATCGTGATTTTCAAAAACCTCGTAATTGATTGTCTCGGAGACAGACATACCATATTTGTCTTCCAGGGTAAGCACCATGCTATGTATTCCCGGGTCATTTTCTTTGCCGGTAATGGTAACTTGTGCATTTCCGTTACCCAAATCGACCAGGTCAACGCCATCGATGGCCGGCTGAAGAGTCCAGGTTATTTCGTGTCCGTCGGGGTCACTACCCGAGAAACGCAACACAACTGTTTCGTGTTTTTTCATTGTGACATTGACGCTGTCTTGGACAACAATAAGAGGTGGATTGTTCGACAGGGTAGTTTGTGCTACCTGTGTTGACAGCGGCGAAAAGTTACCTGAAAAATCGAAGGCATTAACTCTAAAATAATACTGGGTATTAAAATCCAGCCCATTTATTTCAGCTTCATAGGTATCTCCGGCTTTCAGATTGCCGGTTGAAAAGCTGTGAATCATCACATCTCCGGTTGGGTTATTTACATTGAGGCCTGTTAGTGCTGTTTGGCTATAATACACGTTAAAGCCCGATGCTTTCCCGTCGTCAGGATCTGAGGGGACTGTCCAGCGCAGAGTAACAATGTTGGAGCGCACATTTCCGGTAACGGTCCCCACGCCCGACGGTGGTGTGGAACTGCCACTGGCAAGCGCTGCCGTTGCATTTACCAATTTTCCGAGTTTTCCCCGATAGCTTGAATTATAGCTATCGATATTTATAGTGCTGTTCTCAAGTCTAGCACGTAACATGTCGGCATTGTAACCACTACGTTTAAACTGCGAAAGTACCAAAGCCGCAACTCCCGAGACATGCGGGCAGGCCATGGAAGTGCCTTGCATGGAACGGTATCCGCCTACAACAGTGCTAAGAACGCTGGTGCCCGGTGCTGCAAGGTCAACCCAGTCACCGTAATTTGAAAAACTTGCTTTGCGATAGTCTCTTCCAATGGCTGAAACTGCTACTACTTTTTCGTAAGTGGCAGGCGCTGCCGCTGCCCGGTCTTCATTGCCTGCTGCAAATATTACAATTCCACCGCGCATCGGGCCAGTTTGTTGCCCGTTCTCATCAATTCCAGCGTATTCAATAAAATAGTCAACCGCAGCTTTGTCGGACCCTGGAATTTCGGTAAGCGTTTCGTAGCCCCAGCTGTTCTGACAAATTACCGCACCATTATCAGCTGCATATTTTATAGCCCGAGCTCCACTGTTTCCACCATTGCCAGCATAAGGGTCGCTCTCGTCCACAAAGATCTGACACGACATGAGCCGTACTCCGGAGGTACTTTGCCCATTCCCTCCGGCAATACCACAAACTCCTTTACCGTTGTTATTTACTGCAGCAACGGTTCCTGCTACGTGTGTGCCATGATCATGCGGGACCAATTTTCCAATGTCGGAAACAAAATTATAGCCATAAATATCATCTTTAAATCCATTTCCGTCATCGTCGAGTCCTGAAGTTCCGTTTTTCTCGGCCTCATTAATCCACATATTGGCAACTAAGTCTTCGTGTTCGTAGTCAATCCCTCCGTCCACAACAGCGACCACTACGTCGGGTGCACCCGTAGTGTAATTCCACGCGTCAAAAAGGTTGATATCGGCATTGCCGTCATCGTTTTGATAGTGCCATTGTTCGGAAAGCTGCGGATCGTTGAAAGGCAGTGTGGCAGTAGCCGATTTTGTTACATTGCTTGCCACTTCTTTTGTTCCTTCTGTTAGGCTGTTATCCCGAAACCAGGCTGCAACCGGTCGGTATTCCACCTTTTTTACGCCCTGGATACCGGACAAATTCTGCCGGGCTTCGTTAAGTGGAACCTGGGTATCAAACTCCACATCGTACCACAAGTGCAGTCCTGCCTTTCGGGTACGTGCTTCAAAACGCCCAGCTTCCGGGAAGGTGCGTTTCATTGAGCGTATTTTAGTTTTCGCTACAACATCTTCGGCGGCTAAAGCCGCAGTCTGCCTTTTGCCGCTGCGAACTGCTATCTCCACTTTGTCAGAAAGCCCTTCCGATAAAAGAATGCGGACGTGCCCCTGCTCATATGTTTGTTCTACCTGCTGTTCGGGCTGAACGGCCAATTTGGGCATATCCTCTTCATTTTGTAACAGAACGTCGTTTGTACAAGCAAAAAATAAAAATGCAATCAGCAGTAGATAATGGTGTTTCATTCGGTTTTATTTATTTTTTAAGAAATCCAGTAACAACACCAGTGACTCGGGTTGTTTCCATTTTATTTTATTCTGTTTCACGAATCGATTAAATGCTTCCTGTCTGTCTTTTGCCAGTTGCGATTCAATTCCCTTGCGTGTGGCGGAATATTTCTTCCCGTCAACAACAATAAAATATTTTCGCGTGAGCGGGAGAAGAGAGCCGGCATCTTTTTTCTCTTTTAACTCCATATGGTTGACGATACTTACTCCGCCGATTTCCATGGACGATAGTTTACGGGTTGCCTGCACACTTGAAGATGATCCGTAAGCACCGCTGTTTTCCTTCAAGGCACTAAAATCGGCTTCAACTAATTCTGCAACAAAGCCTGTATTGTCGCCATTCAGTACATGCATCAATTGGTTGTCGTATACATAGTATTGATCTCTTCCAATACTTACGGACTCAATATCGCCCGAGGTGGCTTCCTTAATTTTTTCATTTTCCAGGTAATGCAACGTACTTTTAACCAGGTGTACGTTAAGTGGTGCTTTCAGCGATTGCTGATCTTTGAAGTAAACGGTACCTTCCTGAAAATCGGGATAGATATATGGCCACATCGTTGTGACGTTTTGCGCCTTGATTGTAATGGCACTGAACAGGACAATGATGCAAAAAAGGACTTTTTGTTTCATGGTCTTTTTTTTTAGAATTTAAAAATCAATCAAATATGCTAAATATTTTCATGGTTATCATGAAAAACAAAATTGAGATAATTAAAAAAGGGCGTCCGGGAAGGAACACCCTTTTTTATATAGGTTAATCATTAAAGATCTTACGATTACTTCCTGAAATTCTTTTTTTCTTTTAGCAAAGGCAAGTCTGTTTCCGACAAAGCCTGAGTAGTCTGTCCCAGCGGGGAGGCTGACTTTAAAGCTGTACGGACAAAAGTAGATTCGGGACCATACCACCTTAATGCTCCATAGGTCGTTTCGTCTTTGGCCAGATAATACCCCCAAACATCGCTGGCAGATGTTATTGTACCGGGTGTAGGCACAGCAAAGATTATGGAAGGTGATCCGTAAGTAGAGAAAAGAACATCAGCAGTAATGCCTGCTGTAGGATGTGTCCAATCAACTGCCAGGATTTGCCAGTCGGGAACCGTTAATGTTCCGCCCACAGGGTCAAAAGTAGCTTCCACAGTTGTTTCCGCTATTCCGAAAAGATTCATTCCTAGCCCTTTTATGAGCACGGCGTTTTCATCCTCACCGTCTTCGTTTGCCACAATCGTAATATCGTTTTCCACGAGCGGCGCACCACTACTTGCGTTTAATCCGTCAAGCCGGTAAGTTCCCAGAATATCATCCAGAGTATAGCCATAACTGTACAGATAATTTTCTTCAACAACCAAAGCTGTGTTGGTATTTCCGTAAACATCTTCGAAAGCGCCTTCCGGTACAGAGAGGTCAACGGTTGCCCCACGGGCCGGTTCTTCGGGTAACAGGAATACGGGAACGCCGTCCATCAATCTCCACGTTGTAACATCCAGCGTGACCACTTTCCCTGGTTGCCTGTACATTACTGTTGAGATTGTGCTGGTGATTTTTTTCACCACAGTGATTCCTTCGTCAGCCAAAGCAGGAATGATTAAGTCTTCCCATTTGGCAAAGGTAGCCACGGTGTCGGGATTGCTTTTTTCAAACTCGCTGTGCAAATCCCATGCTTTCACAGCCACACGTACAGTTAACCCCCTGGAAGGGACACCGCTAATTAGTGTATCGGCTTTAGCGGTATATGCACTGCTTCCGTTCCCTTCCAGGTCAAGGACAGCACCTTCTTCGTAAGTAATACTGGCGTAAGCGCCGGCAGATGCATAGGGTAGTCCGATTACTAATTTGTTCCCGCTTACCGACAATCCTTCTGCCGGGATTTCAATATCCTGAGTATTGAACTGCTCATAGCCTGGCTCAACTACCAGCGGTTTGTCACCCGAAACAGTATTTTTTGCGAAGTAGGAAACAAATACTTTCCCGGTCCCAAGGTTCAGTGGCTCATGGAAAGTAAGCGTAACCGTGGTGTCGGCAATTTCTACTGCTTGTGGGGTAGGTTTACTGCCATCGTCCAGTGTACGGAACTGAATATTTTTCACTTCGCCGTTCACACCGTCAACACTCGATGCCACAGCATAAAGCTGGTACACGGTAAAAGGTGTAAGTCCACTTATGTTAACAGTTGCATCAGGCTGTTCAGCATATTTCAGAATACCGGTTTCCACTCCACTTACCTGTTGTTTCAATACACGGTCGGGAGCATTGAGTATTGTTGAGTCAACCTCTTCCGACTTTACAAGCACCCACGAGTAATAACCTGCACTCCCTGCCGGTTTAACCGTAAAAGTGACATCATCACCTTGATCTCCGGGAGTAATGCCGGTAATCTCAATTGCCGGTGCCCCGGGCAGGGTCAACTGGGTTTCCTCCCCAAAATCGGTACAACCGACGGCAACCAGTGTTACACAAGCTATTATATATGCAAAATATTTTTTCATTTTTCCTTAAATTATTGATTTATTCAATTATTTTTTAGTAAAAGTTGCATTCGCCAAAACAATACTATACCAATTGTTTACATCTATAATATGCGAACCGAATGGCAGATCCATTACAAAAGTTACAGGCGACGAAGATGTTAATTCCATGGTAAGTTTTGATCCGGACGGTAACAAATTAGCAGCGTTCACATCCGGGCCATCAAAACCTTCAAGCACAATCGATTCATATGAACTTGAAGTAGCAATTGTTTGTCCTACAGGAATTTCAATTTTAGTTTTTTCTTCATTGACAACACCATACACTTTCTGATTTGTACCCGACACAACAAGGTTGCTAATCCAGACTTTAGAAACATCACCGCCGTCATCTTTTTCAATAGTTACGTCCCATACATCTGGACGTCCACTAAAATAGTTAGGGCCATAAACGGAATAAGTTCCTAAAATTGCTGCCAGCGGATGATCAAGATCAAGAATCGTTACCCACATTGTATCGATACTGCCAGCATTTACATCGCCGGAACTGGTAATACGTATTCCAAATTTCAAGTCACCAGTAAAAACACCATTATTGTTCACAATATCAACTTCAATGTTTTGAACAGCTTCTTCTCCATCAAAATTCAGGACAGAAGCGCCTCCTTTCAGGTTATAATCACGGCCTTTTACAGCTGTACTATCAATAAAATCAAAAGAAACTGATGAAGTTAATCCTCTCAAAGAGGTCAGCCTCACCGGGATATTCACTGTACCGGTATCCTCTGCTACCGACATATTTTCATTATTGAAAGCTACATATGCTTTAGCATCATCGAATTCTGGTACTTCATTTAGCTCGCACGCACTGAAGAAGAGGACAATGCCCGCTAAAAAGCTAATATAGATTGTTATTTTTTTCATCTTTATTCTGTTTAAGCATTAATCTATCAATTATCGTATCCTGGATTTTGAACTAAATTTTCGTTTACATCCAACTCGCGTTTGTTGATTGGGAGTGCCCAGAATTTACTATCTGCCGGTACATTTTGGTTAATCGGCGAGCCGCTATAATGTGTACGGGTAATACTCCCGCCTGTACGAGCCAGGTCATACCAAAAATGTCCTTCCCATGCCAACTCCAGACGGCGTTCAGCCAATACATCGTTTATACCAGCACTGCTTAACTCCGAAGCGTCGCGATTTTTGCGGATGGTATTCAGGTCAGAAACTGCCGTAACACCTGGGATCGTTGCTCCACGAGTAATAGCTTCGGCCCGGTTCAGGTACATTTCGCTCAGGCGGAGCACAATGGTGTTGCTCACATCGGGCGTTCCTTTGTCTTTTCCGGCATACTTGGTCGTCCAATAAGTATTTGGCGCTTTATCGGGGTTATTAATAAACATCTCACCTCTCACATCATCTTCTGCATAGAGCGACATCAGGTCGTTGCTTGCAGCACAGTCTGCATAACCATCAGGATTGGTTTCCCAGGTAATGGCATTCCAATATCCATCATATTCATTGTTTTTCAGACCGTATATTTCAAAAATAACTTCGCCTCCTTCGCGTATGTCTTCTTTAAAAGCTGCCGCATATTCATCGGCTTTCCACATCGAAAACTCGTCATTCTCAATTACAGCTGTAGCATAATTTGCTGCTTTCTGCCATTCACCCATGTATAGATATACGCGAGAAAGCAAAGCTTGAATAGCAGGCTTGCTTACCACCGATTTGGCGTTAGCCACCCCTTCGCGAGAATAGTCTGCAGCAATAAGAGTTTCGGCCTCTGTTAGGTCTTTCACGATGTTGTTGTATACTGTCTCCACATTGTCACGCTCCGGTTTTCCGGCAGGGTCAGTCACATAAAGGTAAGGTACCCCATGAGCCGTTTTATCAATGGTGTATTGTTTGCCATATGTACGTACCAGATCGAAGTGAGCCAAAGCACGCAGGAACTGACATTCTGCCTTAAGGTTGTTGACATCCTGCTCGGTTACACCATCTACTCCAACTTTATCTTCCAGGTTTGCCAATACATTATTTGCTGCTGAAATCACGTAATAAGCGGTTCCCCATAACGCAGGAGTACTGGTAGAAGTATAATTCAGGTTGTAAGATACGGTGTAACGCCCGGAATTAAGGTCTACGTCACGGAAACCATTACCGCTACGCATCTCTGCGTTGAGTACAAACGATGCACCATACCAATTTACCGAAACCAAAGGAGCGTATGCACCAAAAGTAGCATCATTCAACCCGTTATAGGTAGCAATCGTAAGTTCCGTACTCTGCGACATTACAGGTTCCTCGGAAAGAAAGTCTGTGCAGCTTGTAAACAACAAAGTTGCCGCTACAAAACTTAATATAATTATCTTTTTCATTTTCATTGTTTTTCAAATGTTAAACTGATTTTTATCAAAACGACAGATCAATTCCAGCCGTCACTGCTTTTGTCATAGGATAAATACCATATCCGATACCGTCAATACCGCGTTCAGGATCCCACCAGTCCACGTCGTGGAAAGTAAATATGTTCTGCGCACTTACATAGAACTTTAGTCCGCCAATTTTTGCCTTTTCTATTAATTTCGTTGGGAAAGAGTATGACAGGGTAATGTCTTTCACACGCAGGAAATCTCCTTTTTGCAGAAAGCGGGTAGAACTAAAGCTATTACTGTTGGTAGCATTCCCTGCTACAGGTTTTGGGTTCACTCCTGTATCTCCAGGTTGTTTCCAATAATTAAGCGCTTCCTTTAACTGGTTATTATTCATTTGTCCACCGTCTGAAGACAGGTAGCGTTTTTCGATCAGCAACACATGGTTACCACCTTTAAATTCAAAAAATGCCCCCAGGCTCAATCCCTTCCAGGAAAGGTTGGTATTGAAACCTCCGGTATACTTCGGCTCAGGCGAGTAATCGTAATTGTAAGCGGCTTTACTGTAATCATTGGAGATGTTTCCGGCCGCATCGCGCCACAATGCGTCTCCGTTGGTTGGGTCAACTCCGGCATAATCGAACAAGCGGAACGTAAAAAGAGAATTACCAACTATATGACGTAAACGACCGTCTTCAGAATAAGCAATTTCCTCATTATCTCCCAGTTCCAGAATTTTGGTTTTATTGAAAGAAATGTTTCCACCTACGCTCCATACCAGATCGCGGGTATTCAGTATTTCATAATCCAACTGAAGTTCAATCCCTTTGTTTTCAAGCGAACCGATATTCAGGAAGTTGGAAGAAAAACCTGTGGTTTGTGGTACATTTTTGTCCAAAAGCATGTCGGTCGTTTTACGCTTATAAACGTCGATATTACCGTCCAGGTTTTTGAAGAGGGTAAAATCAAGACCGACGTTCCATGACCCGTTCTTTTCCCACGACAAGTTGGGGTTTTCGGGGCGCGACGGACGCATACCGGTTGTTCCGTTATAGGCTGAGCTTGCATACACGCCAAAAGCCCTGTACGCAACTATATTGTTATTTCCACTAAGTCCATAACTTCCACGCAGCTTCAACAGGTCGATGAATGAAAAGCCATCCATAAAGTCCTCGTTGTGAATATTCCATGATAAGCCCACAGAATAGAAAGTACCCCACTGGGTATTGCTGCCAAAAAGCGAACTTCCATCCATACGAACAGATGTCTGCAAAAAGTACTTATCTGCATAATTGTAGTCCACCATTCCGAAAAATGAAAGCAAGGTACGAGTCTCGTCCCCTTGTTCGGCCTCAATACTTCCCGGTGTGCCTGTCTGCGCATAAGGAATGTCCGGATTTACTCCCGGGGCATAGATAAATTGATAAGCACCCGAGTGTTTCATGGCTTCCTGTCCCAGTAGCACACGCACACTGTGTTCATCCAGCAGCACATCTTTATACTCTGCTGTATTTGAGGTTGTCAGACGCTGATATTTATTCATGGTTGTTTGCAGCGTTGCCTCCCCTTCTCTGGTCTCAGGCGACCAGTAACGACGTCCTTCACCATGAACGGTTTCAATAGCATTGGTGGTTCTAAGAGTTACCTGATTAACAGGCTTCCACTGTATATACATGTTTCCCATCAACTGGTAAGACTTACCCCACTGGTCGTCGTATTGAGCGGTTGCCCTCGGATTGGTACGGCTGTTTTCGGTTATATCCACATTGTGTTTGCCATCTTCCGTATAGGCAGGTGTCCATGGCAAAATCATCATACCGGCAAATACAGGGTTAGAATAGTAGAGGCTTTGCATAGGCACATCCATTCCTTCCTGATAAGTCAGGTTTACACGGCCTCCACTTTCGAGCGTATTGGTGAGCTTATAATCAGCATTGAGACGCCCGGTTATTTTGTCCAACCCTACACCATAAAATACACCATCTGTGTTGTTGTAATTCAGCGAGGTATAATATTTACCTTTAGCATTGCTTCCTGTTGCGTTAATTTCATACTCCTGAATCGTCCCATAACGTGTTAAGTGATCCATCCAGTTAGTAAGCGGACGACTCTGCAATTCTTTCGGACGATAGTATGTGCCCATCGGATCGTCCGGGTTCCCACCGGCATTAATAACCGCATCTCTCTGGTATTGAAGAAGCTGTTGGGCATTCATTATACCAAAGTCATTATCGTTTGCCAGCCACGAAGTACCATATTTCGCACGCGCTGAAAAACTTGTTTTTCCATCTTTGCCACTCTTCGTAGTAATAAGCACTACACCATTGGCAGCGCGGCTACCATAAATAGAGGCGGCTGCAGCGTCTTTTAACACAGTTATGCTTTCAATATCGTTAGGGTTCAGTGAAGCCAAAGCATTTCCGGTGTTCAAAAAGTCATTGGTATTTCCAGTTACAACCGGAATACCGTCAACTACCCATAAAGGGTTGTTCCCTGCGTTAATAGATGATGTTCCACGAATACGAATATCGGAATGGGCTCCAGGCTGACCTGAATTGGAAGTTACTGATACACCAGCAATTTTTCCATTTAAGGCCTTGTCAACCGAAACAACCGGAGCTTCTGCAATCTGTCCTCCGCTTACCGTACCTACCGCACCGGTTTTAGCCTCCCGACTTGTTATACCATAAGCTGTTACAATCACTTCGTCAACACCAATTGTTTCAGGACTCAAACTCACATCCACAGAAGTCTGATTCCCTATGGCAATTTCTTGAGTTTTCATACCCACAAAAGAAAAAACTAAAATTTTAGCGTCGCCAGGTACATCCAAACTGTAGGTACCGTCAATGTTTGTAACGGTACCAATTGTTGTTCCTTTAACACTTACTGAAACTCCAGGTATGCCAACACCATCTTCCGAACTAGTAACTGTTCCGGTGATAGTTTTAACCTGAGCCTCAGCCACAAGCATGCCCAAAAAGGCAATGCCAAACAGCATTAGCGCAATTTTTTTCATAGAATAAAATTTAAATATTAATAACTCACTCACTCAATAAGTCGACTAAAATAGAAAAAAAACGAAAGAGTTAACATATTTTCACAAATTATTAGCTCTATCTTATTTTTCTTAAAACTATTAGCCAATTGCTTTATAGAATAGTAATGTTTATTGACTTTTCGCAATAAAACCATATTTTCTTTCTAATAAGCTGATTCTAAATTATGTTTTTTGAAGGAAACAGAAATTGACCTTTGTCATAAAAACCAACTGACCATAAGATCAATTGATTAAAGGCTAGTTAACACAAACTTAAAACTTCTGTAAAAAAGGTTAAAATCGAACAAAACAAACATTTATTACAATTTGAGCTGAACCTTTATTTTTGCCAGTTTCATGGTTAAAATAAGCATTAGTAACGACCATACAATGGAACCTGTTATTGCCAGTAAAGGTGAAAAAGACTGTTTGTATACAAAAAGAGGAATATTTGCATACCAAATGATATAATAAATTACACTGGGCACTAAATAAGTGGTCAGAGAACTGATTCCTGCCTGCTGAAACAGGAAGGTCCAGTTGCTTTTATGGTACGTATCGATTATTACATACAATAATACGAATACCAAAATGCTTATTCCAATGCAAAGCATTCCCCAGCTGGGAGTACCTTTTATTTTGGAAATGATAAACCAGTTTCGCAGGATAAAGCCAAGTAAAATGGAAAGTCCCCCAATAATGGTGGTTAATAGAATAAACTTGTTTGGAAACGGTTTTAGTTTTCGCAAAAGAAGGCTGATGATCAAGCCGGAGATCACAATCAGAGGAACATTACCGTCCAGAACAATCCCGAACAGTGGTTTTACGGGGTCCAAAAATTCAAAATACCCCAACTGTGAAAAAATATTCAACATGAGAAACAGTAACCAAATCAGTGTTGTAACAAACAAGTTGTCGCGGGCAAACAGATAGGTTAACGAAGTTACCAGGTAGCCCCAACCTATCAATCCCAGTATTCCCCACCAACCCGTGATTAGCCAGCCTGGTTCCTCCTCTGTGCCCGACCGGAACAACACAAGAAGCACCAAAAGGCAAAGAACGGCTGGTATTTTAAAAACAAAGGCTTTGGGCGAGTTACCTTCAGGATAGCGGTTCCAGATAATAAATACACAGATATACATTAAAATAGCCCACAAATATTTGTGCATTCCAGTTAAGTCTGGATTTAAACGCCCGCTGTTTAGCATTAAAACACCAATCAACAACAAGCTGAATGTCCGGATAAAAACATGTGCCAGTATTCTGCCAATCGAATCTCCTTTTTTAAGCCGGTTCTGAACGGCAAAAGGAACCGCCATTCCTACCATAAACAGAAAGCCGGGGAAAACCCAATCGGCCAGCCCCATGCCATCGAAATCAGCCGGGCGGTGCGTAAGCCATTCGGGCACACCGTCGACATACAAATCGTTTACAAATAGCATAAGAAAAAGCGTGATCCCACGCATTACATCGATCGAAAGTATACGTTTTGATGCTGCCATGTTTACTTATTTGATTTTAACCCTATTTTCCGAGAATGCGACGTTGCTCTCTCTTGCTCATTTCAAGAGCCCGAATTTTACGGGGATGAGTAACAATATAAGTAGTGCTCGAGTTAAGAATCCCCTTTCCGTTCGCATCGGTTACAAATTGCGGAATAACAAAAAGCAGGTTCTTCGAATTCAACGAATCGTGAAATATCAGCACCTTTATATGGTCGGCACCATCTGCCACCTTACCCATTTTCTCGCCTGCGTATATCGTCTCGCCTGCTTTCAGCTTTTCGGAAGAGGCCCAAACATTCCGGTAGCAAATCAATGTTCCATCGGGCTGTAACAAGGTAATCGAGTTTATCCAGGTGTGGTACCACGACTTTGGATCGCCTTTCCTTTCTGCTCCCACAACTTCTACTACAATTCCGGTTCTTGCCGCATACACTTCGTCTCCCGGCTTTGCCCAAAAACCTGTTGCCGACCAGGAATCAAGGCCGTCCTTCCCCCGGAAACCATTGATTTCCTTCACATCAAAAACCTTTACTTTACTACCTGGTGCAAAGGGAATTAAATAGGGAAAGTCAAGATCCACCCGGGCCATTGGATCAGAACGAAACATTTTTATGTCGTAATTAAACCGGGGAACATCGGCATCCGGGTCGCGCGGCAAGGTAAACAGGTTATTAAACCCCGGTGCGAGCCTTTTAACGTACGGCAGCGGCTCACTAAAATAGGTATTTTCCAAATCGGCAAAATTTATTTGCAGGTAAACCGGTACCGCCGCGTTATTGTAGGCCGAAAACAAACAATCGCCCAAAGCATTGTAATCGGCCTGAACCTGGACTTGAGCCTTTAGATTGTGATAACTTAAAAGTACTGCAATAAAAATCAGGAGTCTTCTCATAAGTTGCGTATTTCAAACTCAAAAATAATCATTTAAACCAATAACTTTGCCGCATGTATTCGAAAGAAGAGATTAAGCAGTTACGGGTCAGCTTTTGGGAAAAATTTGGACAACGTTGTGAGATTCATCCTGATTTAATGTTCAAAAAAAGAAAGTGGATTTTGCACCGTACCAAAATTAAAGACGTGGCTTTTCGCTTTGATGTAAACCGCCAGAACGCACAGGTTATACTGGAGCTGGGAAACCGTAACGAGAACCTTCGGTTGCGGGCCTTCGAATTTCTGGAACGCTACAAAGTAGTGATGGAGGATGGTTTTGAGAATGGCTTAACCTGGGAGTTCTTCCACGAGCGCGAAGACAGTAACAAACAAGTTTGCCGGATTTACACCCAGCTAGACGGAGTTGATTTTCACCGCCAAAACCAATGGCCCGATATTTACAATTTCTACATTGAGAACATGCTCCGGCTGGAAGAGAATTTTATGTCGATCAGAGACCTTTTGCAGGAGGAACTAAAGCAATAACAAAAAGAAAAATGCTAGTGTTTTATCAGTGCCGCAATATCGCTTGCCAGCTCCGGAAATTCATCCAGCAGCTTTTCATCTGCCATTTCAAAATCGTCAAACTGAAAACCGGGGGCTACCGTGCACCCCACCAATGCAAAGCCACTCCTATCGGTTAAGCGTGCTGCAAACCATGTATTTTTTGGAACAACGGCCTGAAAAGCATCTTTCTCCCCCACGCCAAGCATAAAGTGTCTGAGATTTCCGTTATCGATCCACAAAACTTCGATGGCTGAAGTTCCGGTGTAATAATGCCATATTTCGTCCGACTTTATCCGGTGGAAGGCAGAAAAGTCGTCCCCTTCCAACAGATAATAAATGGAAGTACAGACATTCCGTTTGCCGCGTTGTCGGAAACAGTCCGTATCCGGCAGCATTTGCTCTTCAGACCGGTACACCTCCTTAAACCAGCCGTCTTCCGGATGTCGCGCCAAACCTAACTTTTCAATCCAATATTGCGGAGAATGGTGCATCAGATAAACAGTTCGGCGAGTGCACCAAAATAATCTTCGTCCCAGCCATCCGAAATGTTTTCATAGGCATCGTCCGGAATGTTGGTGTGGATCAGCTCAACGCTTGTTCCTTTTTTATGAGGGTGAAGTTTTATGGTCACAATCGACTCCTTTTCATCGTCGCCAAAAAACCATTGCTGAACGATTTTTTTGTTTTCCTCAAACTTCAGGTTAATCCCGCTTATGCTGCCGTTCCACAACGAAAATTCGGTATTTGGTTCGGTTTGCATAAGCACCTCTTCGCCGGTCCATATTTCAAGCATTCGCTGGTTGGTAAGTGCATTGTAAACATCCTTTGGATCGGCATGCAGGGTATAATATCTTTTTAAATCTTTCATTGCTAAATACTTTTATTCAAAAGTAAATTTTTCGGTTAAAACGCGGAAGAACAAAACTCAGAAAAAATAAGCCACAATCTGCACAGGCTATCTGATTCTCCGGGTTTTCATTACTTTTTTGTTGATCTTGTAGTTAAATCCGATGGTAATAAATTCCTCCAGCTGAAGTTTTGCCTCATGCCCAACCACCGTGCCGGTATCGTCCTTAATCGGGAATAACACATTGTCATCGTAAATCAGATGAAGCATTATCCGCATGTTCATATGGTCCGTAAATTTCACCTGCAACTGGTTTTCCAAATCAATATCGAGGTTATTGAATGGATCGTTGTAGTTAAAGAACGTTTTGAACTTTGTCATCAAGGTAATATCGTCCGTAATCT
>JBKDZK010000470.1:0-3520 GCA_047971205.1 Draconibacterium sp. | reverse complement strand
GTGGCTGTAGCCATTTATACCATACACCATAAAACAACAGGTATCGAAACGCAGGGAATCTCATCAAGCACTTCGCCTGATTTTAAATACTTCAATTATTACAACGACAACCCGGTAATTCCTTCCACTTCTAACGATTTCAGGGACCCTTCTGTGTTTTGGGATTCGCAACTTAACCGTTGGGCCATGGCTATTACACGCCCGGGTGAACACCGTATTGAAATTTATAGCTCTCCTGATTTGAAAAACTGGACAAAACAATCGTCTTTCGGACCATTAGGGGCAAGGGCTGGCGCATGGGAAGTCCCCGACCTCTTTCAACTCCCCCTGGATGGTAATCCTGAAAATAAAAAGTGGGTAATGATTTGCGGGATGGGCCCTTACCGTGGACAATCCTGGGTAGTCGATTTTGATGGAAATACTTTCACTCCTGATGCTACTACCCTGGGTTATTTACTAAATGGCACCGGCATCGACGGTGAACTATTTGCTGATTTTGAAACTTCTGATTACGGAACATGGACCACAGAAGGAACTGCTTTCGGGACGGGACCAGCAAACGGAACCCTCTCCGGCCAGATGGATGTTTCGGGTTATATGGGCGATTACCTGGTGAATTCGTTTAATGGTGGCGATGCCGCAACCGGGAAACTAATATCTCCGGAGTTTACGGTTTCCAGGAATTTTATCAACTTTTTAATATCTGGCGGAAACCACAATAACTTAACCTGCATTAACCTGCTTGTTAACGGAGAAGTTGTAAGAACAGCCACCGGCGACAATTCGGAACAACTAAAATGGTTTGGCTGGGATGTAAGCGAATACATTGGGCAAACTGCTGTTTTACAAATTACCGACAATTTTTCAGGCAGTTGGGGGCATATTAACATCGACCACATTATGTTCTCGGATATTCTTAGCGGTCATCGCTACGAACATGCGTACTGGATTGACTATGGCCCCGATTTTTATGCGGTCAGAACTTACCGGAATTACGACGCAGATGACGACCGTACCGTTTGGCTCGGCTGGATGAATAACTGGGATTATGCCAACAGCATTCCTACCTCATGGGGAGGAAGTACCGCAGAGTCGCTTCCCCGTGAAATCGGGCTGGTGAGTAGCGACCAAGGTTATAAAATCATTCAAAAGCCCATTAACGAACTACAGAAGTTAAGAAAGGAAGAAGTAGTTTTAACAAACAAAACAGTAGAAGGAACAAGTGTATTAACAGAATTTAAACCACAGAAAAACACTTATGAGTTTGAAGCGGTTTATGAAATAACGCCGGGAAGCGACCAGAAAGTCGGATTTAATCTTTGTGTATCGGATGCCAATAAAATAGTATTGGGTTACGACGCTAAAACCTCAAATGTTTTTATCGACCGTACACAAAGCGGATATATCAGTTTTAACAGCAAATTTCCACGGTTTGTAAATGCTCCTGTTCAGTTAAAAGAAAACAAAATCAGCTTTCATGTTTTTGTAGACCAACTGTCGCTCGAAGTTTTTGTTAATGATGGCGATGTAGCATTAACTTCATTGATGTTTCCCAACCCATATTTTCAAAAAGGCATCGAATTATTTTCTGAAAATGCACCCTCTGTACTACAATCATTTAAAGCGTGGGGACTTAAATCAATTTGGGCAGAAGATCCGGGCACAGGGATACTGAACAGAAGAGAAAATATAAAATCGATTGATATATACCCTAACCCGGCTAACGACAAAATACACTTTACACTGAACGCTGGAACCAGTAAAACCGCCACTGCAAAAGTTATAAACCTACTGGGACAAACCCTGAAAGAAAAAACAATATTTACCGGAAATTCCCCATCCGTACTCGATATAAGCGATTTAAAAACGGGACATTACATTCTTTCTGTTCTGAATGACAACGAAATATCAACCCAACAATTTATAAAAGTAAATTAATAATGATGAAAACATTTTGTAAGCTCCTGCTGGTAGTTTTTATCTTTAATGCCTGCAAGCCATCAGTAGATAAAAATCAAGAAAAAAACAAAGAACAATACCGTCCGCAAATTCATTTTTCGCTTGAAGAAATGTGGGCGAATGACCCAAACGGAATGGTGTATTATGAAGGCGAATACCATTTGTTCTATCAGCATAATCCCGATAGTACTATTTGGGGGCCAATGCACTGGGGGCATGCGGTAAGCAAAGACCTCGTTCACTGGCAACAGCTCCCTATTGCATTGTATCCCGACAGTTTAGGCTGGATATTCTCAGGAAGTGCTGTTATCGACTGGGAAAATACATCCGGGTTGGGAGAAAACGGCGTTCCACCCATGGTTGCTATATTTACCTACCACAACCGGGAGTTGGAAAATACCGGAACTGATAAATTTCAGTACCAGGGAATTGCATATAGCCTTGATAAAGGGCGTAGCTGGACGAAATATGAAAATAACCCGGTTTTGCCCAATCCCGGAATCCGCGATTTTCGCGATCCAAAAGTGAGTTGGCACCCGGAAAGTGGAAAATGGATAATGACCCTTGCCGTACTCGACCATATTAATTTCTATTCTTCGCCCAATTTAATCGACTGGACCCTCGAAAGCGAATTCGGAGAAGGAATTGGAGCGCATGGCGGTGTATGGGAATGCCCCGATTTGTTTCCTTTGCAAGTGGAGGGAACAGACGAAATTAAGTGGGTATTGCTGGTTAGCATCAATCCGGGAGGGCCAAATGGGGGTTCGGCTACTCAATATTTTATTGG
Source organism: Draconibacterium sp. (assembly GCA_047971205.1). Lineage (GTDB taxonomy): Bacteria > Bacteroidota > Bacteroidia > Bacteroidales > Prolixibacteraceae > Draconibacterium. The sequence goes on along the minus strand of JBKDZK010000470.1, from coordinate 774 downwards.
CGATTTTGACGGACATGTTTTTGAACGGCACGGAGAAAAAACGAAATGGATGGACTATGGGAAGGATAATTATGCAGGCGTAACCTGGTCGGATATTCCGGATGAAGATGGTAGGAGAATTTTGCTTGGTTGGATGAATAACTGGCAATACGCCAATCAAATTCCAACATCAACCTGGAGAGGGGCATTTACCCTCCCAAGAACTCTGAAATTAACCGAAATCTATAATGACTATTTGCTGGTTTCTTCGCCGGTAAAAGAATTTGAGAAGCTAAAATCAGGTTCAAAAAAAATCTCCGGTTCTACAATTTCAGGAATGCAGGAAATTAATATGAAACCACAGTTCCCGATGGAAATAAATTTGAACTTTAATAGTGCAAACAATACATCCATGAATTTTAGCGAGCGATTTGGGATAACTTTATCGAATGAAAAAAATGAATCGCTAAAAATCGGTTATGACAATTTGAATAAACTTTTTTTTATTGACCGGAGTAATAGTGGATGGGACAGCCCGAACCAGGAATTTGCCGGCATTCATTTCGCACCGTATATCGTAAATGCCCCTTCTCTTAGTTTCAAACTTATCGTAGATAAATCGTCGGTTGAATTGTTTGCAGTTGATGGATTGGTGGTTATGACCGAACAATTTTTTTCTACCGAAGAATTTACATCTGTAAGCCTGTTTTCGGAAAACGGTGAGATAGAATTACTCGATGGAGAAATTAGTAAATTATCAGGAATATGGTAAAATGTCCGGGTATCCGATTAATA
>JBKDZK010000469.1:0-7564 GCA_047971205.1 Draconibacterium sp. | reverse complement strand
TTATTGATTTTAGATTTGAGACACAAGACATGAGTATTGAGACATGAGTATTGAGATTTGAGAATAAGTAAGCAATTTCCACTTCTTATTCACTACTCACAGCTCGTAGCTCACTACTCTATACTCACGACTCATATCTCATTACTTACTACTTTATTTTACTGTACTTTCGCCAGGGCCTGTTCAAAATCGGCAATAATATCGTCGATATGCTCCAGACCAACGCTAACCCGTAACAATGTCGGGTACACTCCCGCGGCAATCTGTGCTTCTTCCGACAGCTGCTGATGCGTGGTTGCCGCCGGCTGAATGATCAAAGTTTTGGTATCTCCCACGTTTGCCAGGTGACTTACCATTTGCAAGCCTTCCACCACCTGGTTGGCATGGCTTTTATCTCCTTTTACATTGAACGAAAGAACGCCACCGGCACCTTTTGGAAGGTATTTTTTCGCATTCTCGTAAGAATGATTGCCATCCAGTCCGGGATAGTTTACGCTTTCTACTTTCGGATGATTTTGCAACCATTTGGCAAGCGCCAGTGTATTTTCAACATGGCGGTCCATCCTTAGCGAAAGTGTTTCCAGCCCCTGAATCAACAGGAACGAGTTAAACGGACTTAAAGCCGGTCCCCAGTCGCGCAAACCTTCAACACGTGCCTTGATAATAAATGCAATGTTTCCGAACGGGCCGTCAAAGTTAAACACATCCCAGTATTTCAATCCATGATATCCCTCAGATGGCTCGGTAAATCCGGGAAATTTTCCATTTCCCCAGTTGTATGTACCCGCATCAACGATTACACCGCCAATGCTGTTACCATGTCCGCCAATCCATTTGGTGGCTGATTCAACCACGATATCGGCTCCAAAATCAATCGGGCGGCAAAGGTAGCCCCCTCCGGCAAAAGTATTGTCTACAATAAACGGAAGATCGTATTTTTTGGCTACCGCCGAAATGGCTTCAAAATCAGGAATACTGAAGCCGGGATTCCCAATGGTTTCCAGATAAATTGCCTTTGTTTTTTCGTCGATCAGGGCCTCAAACGATGCAGGTTCCAGATCGGCTGTTAAGCGAGCCTCTACACCCAGTTTTTTGAACGAAACTTTAAACTGGTTGTACGATCCGCCATACAAATAGGGCGAAGAAACAAAATTGTCTCCCTGGTCGAGTATATTGTTTAATGCAATAAACTGCGCGGCGTGTCCCGATGCTACGGACAAGGCAGCCACTCCCCCTTCCAACGCGGCCATGCGTTGTTCAAACACGTCGTTTGTCGGGTTCATAATGCGCGAATAAATGTTTCCGAATTCTTTCAGTCCAAATAAATTGGCAGCATGCTCCGCATTGTTAAATACATACGAAGTGGTCTGATAAATAGGTACTGCCCTTGAATTGGTTGTTGGGTCAGGTTGTTGACCGGCGTGTTGCTGGAGGGTTTCAAAATTGAGTTTTCTTGTTGTCATTTTAATTTCTTTTTGGGTTAATAGCTTTTAGTTTAACAATCTTTGGCGCTTCTTTCTTTTTCAAAACCTCAATAAATTGATTTAACCAAAGAATGCACTGTAAATTTCCCGAACGCTTTTTTCCTTGTCTGATTTACTAACTACCAGGTAACTAACCAAATCGGAAGCTCCTGACCCGCTGATCACTACGTTTATATGGTTGTTGGCAACGGCTGTAAAAATTTTAGCCGACACGCCGTAAGCATGTTGCATACCGTGTCCAACAATCCCGATCAGGGAAAGATCTTTCAGCACCGAAATATCGGTTACCGACGAAAATCCCATTCCCTTAACCAACGAAAGTGCCTTGTCGCCATTTTCCTCGCTTAAAATAAAGTTGATGGATGTTTGCGAAGTAATCACCGACTTAATGTTTATACTCGCTTTGTTTAGCTGGGTGGTTACCCGCGCCAAAATACCGGGTTTTAAACCAACGCCGGGGCCATCGAGTTTAAGCAGTGAAATATCATCGGTACAGGCAACACTTTTTACAATCTGATCTTCAATAAAGGTTTCCGTATTAATAACGGTTTCGACCACTCCATCTGAAGATGCCGAACTTAACACCTCGATCGGAATATGTGTACTTTCCAAAGGTTCTACGGTTCGCGGATGGAATGAATAATGATCAAAATAAGCCAGTTCGCTCGCTTCGGAATAGGTTAAACGTTTAATAACTTCCGGATTACTGATGATTGCCGGATCGGCACGCTGAAAATCAAAATCCAGATCCCACAATTCGAGCCGTTCAACGCCCAAAGAGCGTGTCAGAAACGCAGCGGTATAATCGGCCGATGTTTTTCCGGTACGCGCAATTTTATTGTTTTCAGTAATTCCGTAGGTTCCGGGAATAATGAAACTTCCGGCGGGCAACGACTTTAAATAATCGTTGTTAGCCGCCAAAAACGAGGCACTTCCATAATCAGCAGTTGTTTGCAAGCCGATTTGTTCGGGCAAAAGAACCTGCGATTCCGGCCAAATGGTTTTAACGATTTCAACCGTAAGTTTTTCAGAAAAACTCAGCACCTGATCTTTCAGTGCCCTCGAGTAATCGCCTATCAGGGCAATTCCTTTCAACAAGCCGCTGGCCTGTTCTGCCAGCTGATGGTAAGCATCGCTTGCTTCTTTGCTGGTGATATTCCGGTGTACCGAAAGTAACTGCGTCAATAATACATCATGCTCGGGCTCTTTTTGCAACACCGTTGCCATGTTACCGCTCAAAATAGCTGACAGTTCAGGAACTGCTGAAACAACGATAAACTTTCGCCCCACAAAATGTTTGAGATACTGTGCTAAATGCCCCATCGATTCAGGGTTGCCAAGATGGCCTCCGCCCAATCGAATAACCTTATCCGACATACGAATTTAAGTATTTAAGTAAAAATTTTATTTGCTTTTAAACGCTCAGGATATGAATGCCTTCAATCAACGGAAACCATCGAGTGAAGGCTAGCGCATAAACATAGAAACCGACGACATGAGCATGGCGCCACAGTAGTTTACTGTAACCATCGAAACGCTATTTCCGAAATCCATTTTCATTCCTGTCGATTTTGTTTGCCCCAAATATACAGTGATTTTTCTATCCGGCAACCCTATTTAAAATGATTTCAGATAAATTTCACATTAAGCTTCTTTTTTCATTTTTCGCCAAACAGAAATCCTGAAGTCGGTTTTCAAACTTTTAACCCGTATTCCGGAATTGCTCCACATGCAGCTTTCAGAGAAACTTGAATTACTGAACGACGACGAATTACAGGTGGTCGAATCCGGGCTGAATACCCTTATTCGCATTCTGGATATCGAAACGCTGGAAGCCTCTCCCATGCTCACCTTGAAGTAAATTTGGTATTATTGAATGGCCTCAAGAATTTGTTCGTCTTCAGTAAGTTCCCCTTTTGCCAGGTTAATGGCGGTTTCAATCAATGCCAAATGCGAATAAGCCTGCGGAAAATTACCCAGCAGCCGTTTGGTTTTAAAATCAATGTCTTCGCTGAACAGCCCCACATGATTGCTGTACGACAGAAGTTGTTCGAACACCGCCTTCGCACGTTTCTTTTCGCCAACGGCATTCAGTGCATTGATCAGCCAGAAAGTGCAAATGGTAAAAGAAGAACCTGGCAATCCAAAGTCATCCCGGTTTCGGTAACGATACATCAATCCATCCACACACAGTTCTTTTTCGGTAGCTTTTACGGTTTGCACATAACGCGGATCGCGGGCATCAATAAACCCATAAGATTCCATTAAAAGCGTGGCTGCATCCAAATCGTCAGAACCATAAAACTGCGTAAAGGCTCCCATTTCTTCGTTCCAGGCTTTCTCCAGAATTTCGTTCCGAATGGTATCGGCCAGCGGTTCCCACTGCTTCACATATTTGTCTTTATGAATAAAGCCGGCAATTTTGATGGCCCGGTCGATGGCCACCCAACACAGCACTTTTGAAAAAGTGAAATGTTTTTCATCGGTACGGATTTCCCAGATTCCTTTATCCGGCTTGTGCCAGTTGTTCTCCACAATCCGAACAATGCTTCTGACGATGGTCCAAAGCGATTCGCTGTCTTCAAGCGAAATTTTAAACTCGGTAAACTGCTGGTACATCACATCTACCAGAATACCGTAAATGTCGTGCTGTTTTTGCAGTTAGGCTGCATTCCCGACCCTTACCGGCAACGATCCCTTGTAACCGCTCAAGTGGTCCAGCGTTTCTTCTGTCAGCACCTTTTCGCGATTGATACCGTACATAATCTGTATCTTTTCATCCTTGTCGGGGATAATATCGATAATGAAACGCATAAAGCGCTTTACCGTGTTTAAATGCCCCAGGCTCGACATTACTTTTATCACCATCGAAGCATCGCGTATCCAGCAAAAGCGGTAATCCCAGTTTCGTTCTTCACCAATGGTTTCGGGCAGCGAAGTGGTTGCTGCGGCTAAAACGGCGCCTGTTTTGTCGTAACTGAGCAGTTTGAGCACCAAAGCACTCCGGATTATTTCGTAGTTGTATTTTGCATACGAAGTTAGCTTGTTGGCCCATTCGAGCCAATACACCTTTGTTTTTTGCAGTTTTAAGTATTGCCGGTCGAGCGTTTGCGAAAGCAGTTTCTGATCGTACGACATCAACGCAAAACCATCCTGTTTCAGGTAAATGGTATTTTGCTGAAGAATATCCTGCCTGTTAAAATCAGTGTACAAATACATCGAATCATAATCGCCCTCGGTGGTGTAGCATTTTATGTATTCGTCTTCATCTTCGAGCCGGATGTGAAAACGGGCATACTCAACCCGCGGATCGTATTTTAGCCGAAAAGCCGGGCTTCCCGATATGTATTTAAAGTAACGTACTATTTCCGCCGGATTAAAATAGCCGGAACCATTTAAATAACGAGGCATAAAATCAAACACCTCAAAACAATCGTTCCCGCTTTTAAAAAGAGTAGAAACGATATTGGTTGTTCGCACGTACGATTGCTGAACCTGGTAACTGTCATCCACCAAAATTTCAAAACTCCCTCCCCTGTTTTCATCCAGAATTTTTGCAAAAACTGAAGGCGAGTTAAAATCCGGCAGACAACACCAGTCAATCGATCCTTTATCTGAAATTAATGCGGCACTTTTGCAATTCCCGATTATCGCATAATTCAGGTTATCCATTCTTTACCATTTTTGAATTGCCCTCACACGGGGCTTGTTTCACATTTTTTTTTCTAATTCTTTCGGGGGATTTTATTGTTCGTATTTCAGTGTATGATCTCGGTTAAGAAATTACGTACTTCCCTGTAATTGGTGAGGTAATACTTCGCGATCGAATTTTCGCTTCCCACTTTAATGGTATGTGCACTCTCCGGCAATTCCCTGAAGAGAAATTCATCGGTCCAGTCATCGCCAATGGCCAGGCAAAAATCAGCCGGGGATTCGTGCAAAAATTCCGATGCCGCAATGCCTTTGTTTATTCCTGAAACTTTAATTTCAATCACCTTCTTACCTTCCAGTATTTCCAGGTCCTGGTTGTAGATCATATTCGAAACATCGTGTCGCAGCTCCAGTGCCCGCAGTACTCCCAGATCAATATCGGCTTTCCGGTAATGCCAGGCCAGCGAATAGTTTTTTTCTTCCACCAGACTGCCGGGCGTTCGGTCAACATACGACTCCAAAACAGGCAAAATACTCTCTTTCCATTCCGAGTTGATGGGTTTTCTCTCTTTCCAGCCCTCTCCTACCTTTTTAATCCAGGCGCCGTGTTCTGCAATTAAGGTGTAGTTATGATTTCCAAACCAGTTGTTAAACGTTTCACGATCGCGGCCGCTTACCAGCACCAAACGGGTATTTTCTACTTTTGCCAGGTTGTCGAGTATCGTATACAATTCAGGATCGGGCCCGGCTGCCTGCGGATTGTCGTAGAAACGCTGCAATGTTCCGTCGTAATCCAGAAACACAACCTTCGATTCTCCCTTTTTAAAATCCCTGTATATTTTATTTTTGATCGATGCCGATACTTTTCGGGCATGGTAATCCAATTGTTTATCCACGGTACCAGACAGGTTTTTCATAAATTCATTGGCCCATTTATGAATGTCGTATCTTCTGATTCGCTTTTGCATGGTTCGCATGGCCTTTGTCCGCTCTTCATCGTCCATGGTCAGCGCGTGGTAAATTGCATCCGCCGTATCGGCAATGTTGTTGGGGTTGACCGAAATAGCTTCCCCTAACTCTTTGGCAGCTCCTGCCATTTCACTCAATACCAGCACTCCCCGTTGTTTTACTTTCGAGGCAATGTATTCTTTTGCTACCAGGTTCATACCGTCGCGTAAAGGAGTCAGCAAAGCCACATCGGCCGAACTGTAAAGCTCTATCAGATTTTCCAACGGCATCGACCGGTAAAAGTAAATCACCGGGTTCCAGTTCAGGCGGCCAAATTCACCGTTAATACTTCCCACCAGGATGTCCACTTCATTCTTCAGATTCTGATACTGTTCCACATCTGTCCGCGACGGCACAGTCAACATTATCAGCGACACTTTCTCCAGGTATTCCGGATATTTTTGCAAAAAGTGGCGAAACGCTTTCAGGCGCTGGGGAATTCCCTTTGTGTAATCCAGGCGGTCAATCGAAAGAATCAGTTTACGGTTGGGCATACTCATCAAAAAACGATCAATATCCTGATGAACAGGCGACCGGTCTTGTATGGGTTTACTTTGAATTTCGGAAGCCAGCTGGTCAAACTTCTTGTAGTCGATCCCCATCGGAAATACATCTACAAAAACCTTCCGGTGATCGAGTTTTATCTGGCTAAACTCCACATCGTGCCCCAACAGGCGTTTAACGGAACTAATAAAATGCCGGGCATAATCGTAGGTGTGGAACCCGATTAAGTCGGCTCCCAGCAACCCTTCAATTATTTCTTCGCGCCAGGGTAAAATTCGTATAATCTCGTACGACGGGAAAGGTATGTGCAGAAAAAAACCGATGGTCAGATCAGGACGTCTTTCCCGAAGAATTTGCGGCACCAGTAACAGCTGGTAATCGTGTACCCACACCTGGTCATTTTCTTTGGCATTGTCGATAATCGCCTGCGCAAAACGTTCGTTTACTTTCCGGTAGGCTTCCCAGTATTCTTCACTAAACTCGGTGAATTCGGTAAAATAATGAAACAGCGGCCATAGTGTAGCGTTGCTGAAACCATCGTAATAATTGGAAATCAACTCTTCATCCAAAAACACAGGCAGGCACTGCTCCTTTTTTACCAGTGTAGTTACTTTTTCTGCTTCTTCATCCGACTCAGGAATAATACCCGGCCAGCCAATCCACACACTGTTGTTGGCTTTGTGGTACGACTTTAAACCTGTTGCCAATCCTCCGGCACTAGGCGTAATATACATTCCGTCGTCATTCTTGTCAATCTTCACCGGCAACCGGTTCGAAGCTATTATTAATCGTGTCATATGATTATTTCAATAGAAATTATTAATGATACAAAGATAAATAAATTGTTTTAAGTGATTCTAAATATCGTGTTAACGCATTGTAAAGTAAGTCAAATGCGACTTTCTTGGTTTTCTGAG
>JBKDZK010000468.1:0-8395 GCA_047971205.1 Draconibacterium sp. | reverse complement strand
ATGATGAGGTTTCAAGTAAGACTACGATTGGTCTTGATGTTAATGGCACTGAGCAGTGCATTGGCGGTTATGGGGCAGAAGCGAGCGGATGCCCCAATACAGGATAAGCCTTTTATACAGGAATACAGTATAAAATTTAATTACGACAATTCCAGCAACGAGCTGTTTCAGACTGCTTCGGACCGGAACGGATACGTCCAGGTAATTTCGTTGCACGGACTGCTTCGTCCGAGAGCCGGCGAGATGCTTTTCCCCGGTACGCTGGTAAAAGATGTGCAGTACAAGCCAACTTCCGACAAAGGAATTCGTGCCGTTGTTAATTACAAGGATCAGCTGGTCTATGTTGATGATGTGGCGGTATTGAGCAATGGCTGGGCAGGAAGGCTTTTTACCCGTCATAATTTGCCGGAAGCCCGTATTCTGGAAGCCGGAAAAGATTTTACTTTTCTGATTTCGGACGGGAAAAAACTCCAGTTGCTAAACATGGACGGAAGTCTTTGGGAAGGCGAATCGGCTGATGGAGTAAAGGAAATTGCCTACGATGCTGCAAACGATCAGTTCTGGATTTTGGGCGAAAATTCGATCCAGGTTTTTCAACCCGGAAGCAGCAAGTTGAAACAGGTACTCAGCCAACCTGCACTTACGGCCATCGAAGTTTGGAAAAACCAGTTGGTCGCCGGTACTTCCGACGGGTATTTTACCATCGATCTCCAAAGTCATCAGACCGGGGAAATGCAAAAGAACCTGCCGTGGACAGAGATTACCTGCGTAAAAAATATCGACGGCGATCTTTGGTTGGGCTCAACCTGGGGCGCTTTCAAACGAAACGATCAGGGAAAATACGATTATTATGCGTCCAAACGCTGGCTGCCTTCCGACAAGGTGATTTATATTGCAAAAGGACCAGAGAATTCGGTGCTGATTCTAACCGACAAAGGTCTGGGGCAGATTTGGCGCCAGGAAATGACACTTTACGATAAAGCCATGTACTTTGAAAAACAGGTACGTGAACGACACATTCGCTTTGGTTTTAACGGAACTATTTCGGGAATGACTGACGGCGATGTAACCACCGGAAGTCTGGAAACTTCGGACAACGACGGCCTGTGGACCACCATGTACCTGGCCGGCGAGGTATTTCGCTATGTGGTTACCAAATCGGACGAAGCTTTGCAAAATGTCCGTGAGTCAATGGATGCAATGGAGCGTCTGTACTCGATCAATCCGGTTCCCGGGTTTCCGTCGCGCTCTTTTGAACGCCGCGGCTACAAATACCACGACAAGCCCTGGCGCCGGGCTGAAGATCCTGAGTGGGACTGGAAATCGACCACGAGCAGTGACGAGGCTATCGGTCATATTTTTGCGTTTGGCGCCATTGCTGAGTTGGTGGACGTTCCTGAATTAAAAGACAAAGCGGTGCTACTGATCGATACGCTGATATCGCATGCCCTGAAGCACGATCATTATTTAGTAGACTGGAACGGAGAACCCACGCTTTGGGGAAAATGGAACCCGGAATATGTAAATGCGCGTCCGGTAGGAGTGGGCGACCGCAAGATCAATTCTTCCAACTACATCGGGATGTTGCAGACAGCGTATCATTTTACCGGAAAAGGAAAATACAAAAAAGCGGCTTTCGACCTGATGGAAAACCACGGTTACCTTGAAAACCTGATGCTGCCCATGAGCAAGATCGGAAGAGCCGCGGAAGATGCTGACGACTGGAGCAAAATGCTTTCGGAATCCTGGAACCATTCAGACGATGAAATGTACTATTGCGGATATTGGGGCTTGTACCGTTATGCCTTTGACAAGGAGCTAAAAGCCAAATTCAAAGAAGCGATTGTGGACCATTGGGAAGCAGAGCGTCCGGAAAAGGAAGGCTTGTGGAACATCATGACTGCCCTGGTTGGAAAAGATGATTACGACTTTGACAATGCTGCCTGGTACCTGCGCGAATATCCGTTGGATATGATCAACTGGACCGTGAAAAACAGCCACCGGAAGGACATTCAGCTGTTGCCGGAGAATTTCAGGGAACAAAGCACCGCCGAGGTTTTGCCACCCGATGAACTGCGGATTTCGCGTCACAATGCGAATCGCTTTGGACTGGATGGCGGCAGCGACGGTAGATCGGAATACAGTGCCGGCGACATTTGGTTACTGCCCTACTGGATCGGGCGTTACCTGGGCGTAATCAGTGAGCCTGCAACAAAATAATTTGTTTATACTCAGCAAAGTGTAGAAAAAGGGCGTACTTTGGGTGTTGACCCGGTACGCCTTTCACTTTTGTTCTTGTACTAAATGTCAATAAACAATAGCTTTTGAATAAAATATCAGAAGCCTTGTGTGCTTCTGTCTCCTTACTTTGCATGCAAGGCCAATTGTGAAAATGAAACGTTTTTCCATGAAAAGAAGCAGCATGAATAAAAAATTCGAAGTAAGCCGATCATTAAATCAATGCAACAAACAGGTACTCGCCATTTGTATGATGGTGCTGGCCTTGTTTGCTTGCAGCCGGGAACCGGTTGACAAGCGCATGGTAAAAGATCTGATGAACGAAAAGATCAGTCGGCTTTACGAGGAAAAAACACAGGACGAACTGGCTGCAATTACCTATGGGGAGGCGTTTAAATTGTTTGCTAATGATGAGCTTGAGGTGCTGGCAACCCGTCACTGGATGTTTGATGTAAATATGCCGGTGGTGGTATCGGTGATGCGGAATACCAGGCAGGAGATCGTTCCGTTTTGGCTTATCAGCGATGCATTTACGAAAACAAAGATGACCCTGAACAACGAAATGACTACGTACGAAGTATGGCAAAAGTCGTTTGATGCAGGAACAGTTGGTTTCGGAATCAATGGTTTTGAGAATAATTCGATGCACTATTTTGTTTCGGTGGCACCGCAAAATAAAACCGATGAACTGAAGTTGAGTAACTTTTTTCCGGCGGGTCAATACGTGGGAATACTTGATAACGGGGCTTTTACCTACCACGACTGGGATGAACTGGTACTGGAAAATGTGCCCGAAGAATTAAAAGGACAAAAGCTGTTAACAACCATTCGGGGAAGGAGCACGGAATCGCATCTGGAGAATGCTTTTCGGACAACAGACTATCCTTCATCCACACAACCCGACCAGGTGATGCTTACCTGGAGCAGTGACCTCGCAAGCACCATCGATATTCAGTGGCGCACCAACACGGATGTCTCAAGTGGTAAGGTTCAATACCGGGAAAAAGGCAGCGAATCAATCTCCGAAGCGGAAGCAGAGAAATATGTGCTGGACGATCTGTTGCTGATGAACGACCGGTTGGTTCATCGTTTTACGGCCCATTTAAGCGGATTAAAACCTGGTACCACCTATGAATACCGAATTGTTCCGCAGAAAGAATGGACCGAAAAGCAGCAATTTAGCACCGAAACTGCACACGATGAATTTTCGTGGCTTTGGTTTGGTGATATTCATCACTCGCCTCAATGGGGAAAGCTCGCTAACGAAGCTTTTCAGCAACATCCCGATGTGTCTTTTGTTTCGGTTGCCGGCGATTTGGTGGGCGACGGTCTGCATCGCAACCAGTGGGACGATGTGTTTCAGTATTCGGCAAATATTATTTCGCAACGTCCGTTTATGAACGTATTGGGAAATCACGATAGCAGAAGCGGGCTGGGTGCACATATGTACGAACAATTATTCAGCTACCGCCAAAATGGCCCGGATGGTGTTATTCCCGAACATACCTATTCTTTTACCTACAAAAATGCCTTGTTCCTGATGATCGATGCTACCTCGAAAGATGAATTGCAAACCGCTTGGATTGAGGAACAGCTAAAAAATACAACTGCCACCTGGAAACTAGCCATGTTTCATTTTCCGCCCTACAATTGGGAAGAGCCCTATTTAAACATCCAGAAACTCTGGGTGCCGCTGTTTGATAAATACCATGTTGACATGGTTTTTGGCGGGCACATTCACTATTACATGCGTTCCAATCCCATGAAAGGCGGTCAGGTGGTTGATTCTTATAACAACGGAACGGCGTATGTTATTTCCATCGGAATTCCGTCGCGAACCCGCAAAATTGCCAGCGAACCTTATGCGGCAGTGCAAAAAGCCGACGGACAGTATTACCAGTACATGAAGTTTGGCCCGCGTGAACTTTCGTATTCGGCGGTCAATTCAGAAGGAGAAATAATCGATTCGCTGATCCTAAAAAAATAAACCATGACTTCGCGTTTTTTTAGCTCTCTGCTGCTTTTGCTACTGGCTTTTATGGCCGGGGCACAAAACAAACCCGATCTGAATTTTTCTGCTTCGGGCGAGTTTAAAATTGTCCAGTTTACGGACACTCACATTAACCTCGAAAAAGAATCCAACCGCGATGTTTTCGACCGTGTGAAAAAGATCGTCGGGATCGAAAAACCTGATTTGGTGGTATTAACCGGCGATATTATAACCGGAAGTGACCCAAGGGAAGGTTACCTGCTTTTTGAAAAGCTTTTTGTAGAAGCCGGTGTTCCTTGGACCGTTGTACTAGGAAACCACGATGCCGAGCACGGAATGAAACGTAAAGACTTGGCCAACTTTATTCAACAGCGAAAACTTTGTCTGAACAATGATCAGGGAGAAACGGACGGCAACTCAAATTTTGTGTTGACACTGGGGAGCGGCAAAACGGAGGCATTGCTGTATTTTATGGATTCCAACTCGTACAGCACCCTTCAGCCGCTGGTAGGCGGGTGGGGTTGGTTTACCTACAAGCAGGTGGGCTGGTACCGCGAAAAAAGCCGGCAATTTACCCGTTCCAACGGAGGGAAGCCTTATCCGGCGCTGGCGTTTTTTCATATTCCGCTGCCCGAATACACCGCTGCCTGGGAGAACAAAGACAATCCGCCGCTTGGTGTGAAAAACGAGGATGAATGCAGCCCCGAGATCAATACCGGAATGTTTGCAGCGATGCTCGAAAGCGGCGACGTAATGGGAACTTTTGTAGGGCACGACCATATTAATGACTACATTGGCGTACATTATGGCATTGCGTTGGCTTATGGCCGTGTTTCCAAAAAAATGAAAGGGGAAGAAGATCCTTTGGCGGGAGGCCGTGTTATCGTGATGAAAGAAGGAAAACGCAGTTTTGATACCTGGATAAGAGACATGAACGGGAAAAAAGAACTCGAATGTTCGTGGCCTGCATCTTTCTCCAACACTGAAAATCAATAAACCATGAAGAATAAACTAATCATTGTTGTGCTGCTGCTGCTGCTGACTGGCGGAGCAATGGCACAACCCAAAAACAGTCATCAATCCATTGTAAAGGAGGAGCTTATATTTACTCCACAGCACGAACACAGTCACGGCAGCAGCCTGGTGGCTTTGCCCAACGGCGATTTGCTGTCCTGCTGGTTTCAGGGAAGTGGCGAACGTAAATCTGATGACGTTCGCATTATGGGAGCCCGGCTCGAAAAAGGGAAGAAGCAATGGAGTGCTCCTTTCCTGATGGCCGATACGCCCGGTTTGCCCGACTGTAACCCGGTACTTTTTCTGAACAGTAAAAACAAGCTTTTCCTGGTGTGGATCGCCGTGCAGGGAAACCAGTGGGAAGGCTCCATTTTGCGTACCCGTACCACTACGGATTACAACCAGCCGGGAGCACCACAATGGCAGTGGCAGGACAATATTCTGTTAAAACCCGGTGAGGAGTTTGTGCAGGAAGTGAGCCAAAAGTTTCAGGAAATGCCGCCGCTTCATAACGGCTGGGCGGGCTATGCACCCAAGTACGATAACCTGATCATGGAAGCGGCAAAAAATACAGTGAACCGCAGTATTGGCTGGATGACACGTATCAAACCCCTTGTTCTTGAAAACGGACGGATTGTTCTGCCTCTTTATTCGGATGGGTACAACCTTTCGTTGTGTGTCATTTCTGATGACGACGGTGAAACCTGGCGGCCTTCGAAACCCATTGTCGGACGTGGCCCCATTCAGCCGGCTCTGGCGCAACGTAAAAACGGTGATATTGTGGCCTACATGCGCGACAGCGGCGATGCACCGGCACGTGTACACAAAAGCACTTCGAACGATGATGGCGAAAGTTGGACCTATTCTGTAAAAACGGATATTCCGAACACGGCAAGTGTAGAACTGCTTACCCTGGCCGATGGGCGCTGGGCCTTTGTGGGCAATGATATTAACGACGGGCGTTACCGTGTGGTGTTGATGCTTTCTGACGACGAAGGCGAAAACTGGAAGTGGAAAGAATACCTCGAAAGCGATGCAAAAGAAAGCGGCGGAAGCTATTCTTATCCCTGTTTGATTCAAACTTCGGACGGAATGCTGCACATCACCTATTCTTCGCGCACGGGAGAAAGGGAAAAGTCGATCAAGCACCTGGTAGTGGATGCCGGTAAGATAAAATAACGGTTGCCGGCTTTTCCGGTAATCGATGCAATCAGATAAAAAAAAGGGTTTAGCACAAAACGGTCTTCTGTTTATTCGGGAGACTGTTTTTTTTGTTGCTTTTAGTTTAACCCTTGTTATTTCTTATTACTGATCTTTACTTTTGTACTTTAAGCCAAAATGAGAACTTTGTTTTAATTAATTTTTACTTTTATTGACTTCATTCGTGTGCGGATCATGACAGATTTAATTGATTGGAATAAAATAAGGGAAGGAGACAAGGCCGTATTTGAAAGGATGTTTGATTTATATTATCAACCTTTGTGTGGGTTTACTTCCTCTTATGTAAAAGACAATCATGTTGTAGAAGATATTGTCATTGAGTGCTTTGTGGAGATATGGGAAAAACGCCAGTCAATTGTCATCAGGTCGTCTCTTCACAATTATTTACTTACGGTTGTTAAGAATGCAGCTATCAGTTACCAACGCAATAGCAAGATCCAGTTTTCCGAATTGGAGGACGTGTCGTTAGGCAACGAAGAGTCAAACAATCCGTTGGAGGAGATGTCAGTACTGAATCGCTTGTACGTGGCGATCAACAAACTTCCCGAAAAGCGTAGGCAGATTCTTAAAATGACAGTTTACGAAGGAAAGTCTTATGGCATGTTCGATTGCCGGAATGGAGTTTTCTACGTAACCGTTGTGGGCTGCACGGTGTGCCGCTACCATAACGTAATCAGACTGGGCATTGTGAAATTCTTCCAGAATCTGGTTGATGGCGCGCTCTTCCCGGCACGAAACCAAAAGAAGAAGGACGAAGAGAATGGTAAAGGATTGAAAAAACGACTTTGTTTTCATGTGTTTGTGTTACTTACTTTTGCTGCTTAAACCGTTTCATGATTTCGGTCCAGTTGGTGAGCTCTATGTTGTTATCGGTAAAAAATTGTTTTACAACGGGGTCTGAAAACATCTCGGCTTCCCAGCCACGCTGCTGCCACGAATTGGTAATGGTTTTCATGTTGTCGGTAACAATCGACGGATGAAAAATGATTTCGGTAAGCCCCGGTTTCAGCGATTGCACCAGCTTGAAAAAGTTGTCGCGTTTCTCTTCGTACGTTTTTCCTGAAGGCACACTTGAGAAGTTATCGAGCTTGGGCAAACGGTATTCTTTGAGGATGTCGATTACGTCATCGGTAATCGGGTAGCCTGCCTTTTTGTAATAAGCCACCACCTCCGGATCCGACAAATCGATTGCGTTGGCCGGAATGCCATATTCTTCTGCAACTTTCATAAAAACGCGCACATATTCAGCTGATCCGTACAAAGTTCCCATGTGCGTGTCAATGTGCGAGGGACGGTGACCGAGTTCAATCATTTTGTCTATCTGGGCGCGGATTTCGATTTCCACTTCGTTGGCAGAAGCATGTGCAACCACGTCCCGCACTTCGGGCCACATTTTTCCCTGGGGATCGATCAACCCCAGAACTTTTTCGGCTTGGGTGAGTGGCCCCCAGCGGTAAGTTTTCCATTCCGATGTTAAGGTCAGGTGAACACCAATATCGGCTTGCGGGTGTGTTTTGGCCCACTCTACCATTTCTTCTGCATCAGGGCAAGGCATCATTACGGCGGCAGAAGTAATGTCGCCTTTCAGCACATACGTCTGAACCGAAATGTTGGCTTCTTCACACATCCCCGCATCGTCGCAATGGAGCAGCAGTACTTTCTTGCCTTTTGGGAAACCCAGTTTTTCTGCATTGGTGGTTTTTTCCTGTGCTGCAATATTATCTATGCCTAAAAGGATTATGAATAGAAAACTGAAACTGAAAATCAGGTTTATACTTTTCCAAAAGTGAATTTTCTGCTTCATATTAAGTTACTAAAGTTTCGCACTAAGATATAATCTTTTTTGTTTCAGTTGTTTGTGATTTTGTTTGATTTGCTGAACGCTTGATTATTAATGTGTTATGTTTTCCTTTTGTCTTTGTGCCGCTTCTT
>JBKDZK010000467.1:0-3128 GCA_047971205.1 Draconibacterium sp. | reverse complement strand
TTTCTTTACCACGTCAACATGAATATGAAGAGTATGTGTTTTTGTGTGGAGAGGGAGAACAATTACAGTTAGTTGGCATGATGTTGGATGATTCAAAAATCGAGTGTACAGAGGGTTCAATTCGCATAACAGCTACCCGTTACTTTTCTAAGTGATTATAAGGTACTGACACCACAAAATCGGACAATCAAAATGCACCACTTTCGACTGAACCCAAAAATAAGACAGTATAAATGAACTTCAAAAAGCCAATAATTAGGGAACTGTTAAGTTAAAATGAAAACAACGAATAAAAAAATGAGCAAATAATGGAGTTTCCACCCCAAACCCCGACAAACGTACGACGTTCGATCCGGTAGGATTGAGAGTTAAGTAGCTAAAGCAAATATATTGCGATTATGAGGGTTGTAATTACAACCAGCGACTCGGAGCAGGTGTAAGGTTATTCAAGCCTAAATGAGGGCGAATAAAGTTATAATAGAACACAAAAACCGCAATACAAGCGTTGGCTGAGTTAAAGTTACAAAAACCACGCTTAGTCTTATACCAAGATTTAAAAGTGCCATTAATTGCACTTATGTCAATACTTTAGACAAAAAAAGTTGAAGGATTATGCTACCTTTTTTAACTCTATATCTTATTTTTGCTGAGGAGTGTAAATAAATCTCTTCTTTCTTTAGTACAGAGCGGAAGGATTCGATACAGGCATTATCATATGGATTTCCCTTTTTGGCTAAAGGAATGCCTGATTTTTGCACTACTAATGCATGAATATAGGTAATATCTGTGCACCATTTCTGATTAATGGTAGCGACCTCGAAATTGCGGTTTAGGATATTCTCCTTGTTATTGTTTCTGTCTTGGAAACCTTGACTGGGGATAATGTATGAACCCATTTTGATATTGTGGATCTTACTATGCCTTATTCACTTTCCAGTTCTGGATACGAATAATTTCCGGTATTATATAAATCAACAATCTGCTGTTTAAATTCCGATGTACAAGATTTTTGGTTTCTAGCCATGTTGAACATCTCCTTGTATTCTTTCATTTATTATTATAAGTTGTTCAACTTTTTGTGTCCATACTTATATACTAACATTAACCACTGTTATTCGTGCAAGTAAATCTTGATATCGATTTTCAGCCACTTGCCTTTCATTTCCTTATACGTTATCCTGCCAAATAGCAGTTTACCTGCATCCATCAATCGAGAGAAAATCACATTATCTTCTCTCGGAACGTAACCCACTTTTATGCCATCCATGTTTTTTATAACGATGGCTTTCGCATCATGGGGATTGTCGGGTTCACGGAAGAAATCAAGCCTGTCATCTATTTTAAGATGTGGCTCAAATTCCTCAACACGTTCTATAAATTAGGTCCCAGCAACATGACTGTCAAATAGTAAGACCGCCCTGTCCATGCAAAAAACCCATCAATCCTGTATTATCATCTTTCTTTACAAAGTCACTCATCATTTCTTCTATACGCTTTTTATATATTTCTATCATTTCCTGAAGTCTTGATACTGTATCTTCGAGGTCAGCTTTTTTCTCAGCCGTTAACTCCTCGCTTTGCACAATTGGTTTTAATGTATATGGGTAACACTCTCTTATTTCTGTTATCTGTTCTTTGATTAGTTCGAACATTTTTAGCAGACGCTCTTTTTCTTTGATCAAAACAGCTACTCCATTTTCGCTCTGTTCTGGAAGTGCAGGCTCCGCAACCATTTCTTTTATGATGCGAAGTGCATTAAGGTCACCATTTTCATAAGCATCAACTGCTTTTTGAAACAGTTTAATTTGCGCCTTGGAAACATTGGGATGAATATCTGGATGCAATGCCTTAACAACGGTACGGTATAAGGTTTTCAGTTCTTTGGTTTCTTCCGCTGTTAGGAATTCTCCTTTGCCCCTCTCAAGAGCTGCATTCATTTTGTCTATCTGTTCATTGAGTTTTTCTTGATACTCTGCAAACTCTTCATCCAGCAATTTTTCAATTGCAGAAATTGGCACCTTCTCCTGACGGTTTTTCTTTGCCTAAATCAGTTCGATTTTGCGTTTAAGACGGAGCATTGCACAGTTCAGCTCGAATGCTTTATATTCCAAAGAACCTAATGTAAGCATATACTGCATCTCAATATTTTTACACTCCACATATTTTAATTCGTCACGCTCAAGCAAGAGCATAGACAATTCAGTGTGGAGTTTTTCAATTTCTGCCTTAAGGGTTACAAACTCCGGAAATAAAATAATAACGCATTCCGAATTTGATTCTTGCTTTGACAATTCAGCCTAGCGTTCCAATGCCGTAATGAACCATGCACAATTCTTCGGTTCAAGAATCTTAGCACCTATATATGCCCAATGATTAAAATATCTCCACCTTGAATAAATTGCCGATCCAAGTAAGTTAATATCAACCACAGCATCAATAACTTTTGCTAACTCTCTATCATCAAATACTGCCTTGCCATACTTCGTTTCAAAGGCTTTACCACAATCCATTTCAAAACCGAGAGCATCGCAATCATCGGCCATAAAGCGATCGACCAATTCTATGTAATTAATATCTTGCTCACGAAACTTATCAGACCATTTGACAGCAAAGGTATGTATTTTTGTTATATCTGCCACCGTGGTCGCCTCCTGTTTTTATTATTGATGCCTATTAATCCACTCTAGCAGAAAAGGTCTGTCATTGTTCTCGTCAGGCTTTTCAAACCACTCGGAACACAAATAGTACTTTTGACCATAGCATTCAACAAGCGGCTTTGCCATATATCTCGGTGGTCGAGTGCTAAAATCAGATACTTTTGCAAGCAACGGATATTGTAAATCAAAGTGCATCTTTCTCAACACTGGCATCAGCAGTTATTCAAAATTTTCGAATAACTGAATCCTCTTGCAACTCTGAGTCGCTAAAAATCTTTTTAATATGGTAGTTAATTGTGTTAATCTCAACATCATAAAGCGCCGCCAACATCTTTTGAGTTAGCCAAATATTCTCGTCTTCATAACGCATTTCCATGCTATTTTCATCATCACCAGTGGCAGCGATATAGGTTAGGTATTCACACCGCACTGGAACGGATTGTAATTTCTTCTTTTTTCTTTTTAGGCATT
>JBKDZK010000466.1:0-1805 GCA_047971205.1 Draconibacterium sp. | reverse complement strand
AATACTTCGGCAACGGTGTATAATCAGGCATCATCAAAAGATGAGTTCGAGGATAATGAACATTTTGTGGGTTATGATAATGGTAGAGTGGAGTTGAGGTTGTTTTCGGGAGAACATAAATTTAGGGGGAGGATATAAATTAAGAGACGCAGATTTTAAAACAGTTCCGAATGACTCCCCAATCTTAATAATTCAATTGTATTTTTATCTTCATCCCACCATATTAAATGAAAATCACCTTCAATATGACATTCCATACAACCTTTATATTTACCTTTTAGATAATGGGGTCTATACTTTTGTGGTAATGATTCATCACTTGCAAGCATTTTTAGTATTACCTGTAATTTTGCTAGCTTTTGCGATTGGTTTCTGTATTTCTTGAGGTCTTTTCTATACTGAGAACTTACTTTAATCTCTCGCATTAGCCCTCCATTGCTTTAATGAAGTCCTCAAGACTGCCATTTAAATCCTTTTCGGTTAATACCCCTGCATACTTGCCTGCTTTTGCTTCCTCAATAGCGGCTAATGTAACAGGATTATCACGTCTATATCCTAATGCATCCATTAATACACTTTCAACATAGTTGTTTAGGCTTCGATTCTCTTTCTTAGCCTCAACCTTTAGGCGTTCTAATAAGTCATTATTAAACCGGAATGCTGTTTGTTTTTTTTTTGTCTTTGTTGCTTCCATGATGCTTCCTTTAAAATACAAATGTATAACAAATATCAACACAAGGCAAATATAACATCACCCACCCAAACCAAAAAAAGCCCGACTCACTGAGCCGGGCTTTTCTAATATCTTGATTATCCTAAACCAATTTGTTTGTATCCGTATCAGGGAATACCAACCATGGTTTGAAGGTTTTTGCTTCCTCAAAGTCCATTGTTGCATATGAGATGATAATCACCACATCGCCAACGGCTACTTTTCTTGCAGCAGGACCATTGAGGCAAATCATTCCCGAACCTCTTTCACCTTTTATGATATAGGTTTCTAAGCGTTCGCCATTGTTGATGTTGACAATCTGCACCTTTTCATTTTCAATCATGTTGGCAGCGTCCATTAGGTCTTCATCAATTGTGATGCTTCCCACATATTGCAGGTTAGCTTCTTTTACAGTAACCTTGTGAATCTTCGATTTACAAACTTCAATATTCATTTTGAGTAGTTTTGATGCGGCAAAAATATATGTTCTTACAAATAAACAAGAATTCTACAGCAAAATAATGTTGTCTATTAACCTAACATCACCACAAAAAACTGCAACACACATTACAATATTATTGCTCTCTTCCCATGTTTGCACGGGTTGAAGGGTGTCGGCATCCGAAATTTCAACATATTCGACTTTCAGAATAGTATTTTCGTTAATTTGTTTTGTTGTGGCTTCTTTCAGTTCTGCCGGAGATAGTGTTGCTACATTATCCTTAGCCCAAAGCAGTGATTTATATATATTACTTGCAGCTTCGAGTTGTTCGGCATTAAGTCTCTGATTTCTCGAACTCATAGACAATCCACTTTTCTCGCGGATGATAGGGCAGGAGCTAACTTCTATCGGAAGTTCCAATTGCTTAGTCATTGCTTTGATGATGGCAAACTGCTGAAAATCTTTTTGTCCGAAGAAAGCTTTGTCGGGCTCAACAATCATGAATAGCTTACTCACAATTTGTGCTACCCCATTGAAGTGTCCCGGGCGGAATGCTCCTTCCATTACGGTTTCTAGGCTTCCAAAATCGAATCGACGAGTGTCAGGCTCGGGATACATCGTTGCAACATCCGGAGCAAATACTATATTACA
>JBKDZK010000465.1:0-2025 GCA_047971205.1 Draconibacterium sp. | reverse complement strand
TTTCGGAGCCAGATTTAGTTTTTAAAATTTAACACGCGAAAATAAACATAAGAAATGAAAAAATACATATTGAAGATAATACTCGTGGTCGTTGTATTTATGCACACCACCAGTTGTACTGATTTATTGGATGCTAATGTTTATTCCGAATTAGATCCTCAATCAAATAGCGAGGAAATTATAATGTCAACCTTGTATAATGCATATTCCAGTGCACAATTACGTTACTATTCCGGAGGACTTACAAGATTTTATGCATCTGCAATGTGTTCAGGCGAAAACTGGAACGAGGGAGGGGCGATAGCCGCACGTCTTAATCCGTTACGGTCCTTTACCTGGGCAAGTAACCATCATGATCTGGGTACAAGCTGGAACGCCTGTTATCAGGGAATTAGAGATGCAAATACGCTTTTGGAAAATGTGGGAGAGGAAACGGATCCATTTAAAAAATTGGTGAGAGCCGAAGCTACATTTATAAGAGGATGGTGTTATGTTGTTCTTTACGATCTGTTTGGCCCGGTACCTCTACGAACATCCACTCTCGACAATCCGGAGCTTGCAAAGGCAACGGATGATGAAATGAAAATGCAAATCGAGAAAGATATGCTACAGGCTATTCAGTCACTCCCCGACGAGCCTGTTGAATATGGTAGAGCCAGTAAAGGTGCAGCAATGGGGATTTTGTGTAAATTCTATTTGAATACTAAGCAGTGGCAAAAAGTGGTTGAATTGTCTCAAGCAATTATAGATATGGGGAAATATGACTTATTGCAAAATTATAAGGATGTTTTCGCCATAGCCAATGAAGGGAATAAAGAATTGCTTTGGGCTTTAGCACGCACGGCATCAGGTGCTTCTGGAAATTCAGGAGGAGGTACTTATCTGCAAGCAATTACTTTTCCCACTGATTACCCTCTCGCTTCTAACCAATCAGTGTATGCTGCAAAAACATACTTCTATGATGATTTTTTGGATTCTTTTGAAGAAGGAGATGAGCGTGCAGAATTATTTGTCAGAGATTATATCAATACTTCAGGAAATCACATTCAATTGTACGGGAATGATAAATCACTGACATTAAAATATGAATTTGACCCGGATGCTGTTGGCCCTGCAAATGGCAATGATATGCCAGAAGTAAGATATTCAGACATTTTATTAAGTCGTGCAGAAGCGTTGAATGAATTAAATGGTCCAACTCAGGAATCAGTTGATTTAATTAATGAGGTACGTATTAGAGCTGGTGCATCGGTAAGAACATTGGCCGATTTCCCTTCTAAAGAAGCTATGCGCAGTGCCCTTTTAAAAGAGAGAGAATGGGAATTCTATGCCGAGGCAAAAGGTCGGCAGGACCAAATTCGTCAGGGCGTATTTATATCTCGCGCGCAGGAAAGAGGAATAACAGTAGCCAAAGCTCACCATGTATTGTTTCCTATTCCTTTGTCAGAGATGAATGCAAATTCAAATATCGAACAAAATCCAGGCTACTAAATGTATTGAGCAACTAATTTTCATGTTAGGCAGATTATTTAACCTGCCTAACATGAAAATACTTCACCCAGTAGGGGAATGATAAGTTGTATGAAAATATTCAAATAGATGAAAATATTTAATAGCCACCTGTCCTTGGTGCCTTTTATGTTGCTCGCAAGTTGTCAACATCAAAAGAACGACACGTATTTACCTCCTAATATCGTAGTGATATTAGCTGATGACATGGGATATGGCGACCTGTCTTCGTATGGAGCGACCGGATTTTCTACTCCCAACCTGGATAAATTAGCGATGGAGGGTATTCGCTTTACCAATTTTTATGTATCTCAACCTGTTTGTAGTGCATCAAGGGCCTCGCTGTTAACGGGATGCTATTCAAATCGGATTGGAATTAAATATGCACTTGGTCCTGGATCTAACATTGGACTCAACCCGGAAGAAGAAACAATTGCCGAAATATTAAGAGAAAGAGGATACAAGTCCATGGCAATTGGAAAGTGGCATTTGGGTGACGATGTGAGTTTCTTGCCT
>JBKDZK010000464.1:0-6201 GCA_047971205.1 Draconibacterium sp. | reverse complement strand
GGCATAGAGCAGGTCTAGTTGGTTTTGTAAGCGGTTCAGCCGCATGATTACCAGTTCGTTGGAAGGAGACCACTTTAGCCTCGGGATGTACTGGTCGGTTTCCTGGCCTACTTGCACCGGGATGTTCATTTTGCTCTTTATCTCGTAGCTCATTACCTTTACTACCGAATTTTTCTCGCCGGCTTTGGGGTATTTAAAAGATTTCTTGCCCGGGTACGATCGATATTGTTCGTATTCAGGGGACTGTCCTGTGTATAAGGGCATGGAAAATTCCGGCACCTCACGTTCGTCGAACTGTAGGTAGGCCAGGAATTTGCTGTCGGGCGACCACCAGAAAGCCTTATTGAAGCCAAACTCCTCTTCGTAAACCCAATCCGGCGCACCGTTTATAATCTCGTTTTCTTTCCCGTCGAAAGTAGCCTGGCTGGTACTGCCGAAATTCAGGTTTTTTATATAGATGTTGTTGTGGCGCACATAGGCTATCCGGTTCCCGTCGGGCGAAAAAGTGGCCAACTGCTGTGGCCCCTTGTCCGAGAGTGCGCTGAGTTCTCCGGTAACCGAATTCCAAACGTAATATTCTGCCGTAAACGAATGGCGGTAAATGGGGCGTACATCGGTTCTGAGCAGGATTTTCTTTTCGTCGTCGCTAAATGCATAGTCGCTAAACGAGGTAATTGGGGCATTGTCCACTTTACCGAGGTCGAGCAATACGGCCACCTCGTTGCCGCTTTGGTAGCTGTATTTTACAATTTTATTATAGCCCTCTATAGTGGTGTAGTGCAGCCCGTCGTTCATCGAGCGCAATCCGTGTACCGACTGGGCACGAAAGGTACCTTTGGTAAAAATATCGTCCAGCGTAATTTTTTGCTGTGCCCGGCTTTGCAGGCTAACAGATAGGAGGGTGATCCATAATACGGTCAAAAGCCTATTCATAACAATCAGGTATTTTTATTAGAACGGGAACAAAAATACGAATGTTTTTATCTGTTTAAAATTATTTGTTTATTATCCTATCGGCCGTAGGTGTTTTACGTTCTTGTTTCGTGTTTGTGGTACTCTTCTGTAATCTTGCTAACGCAACAATAATTGGGGGAGTTTGCGCAAGTTTTTGCCCATTAAGGCCCAAAAGGGTGCCGCAATGCCGTTTTTTTTCAGGGCAACGATGTCTTCCTTCATTTTTTGCAGTATGGCTTGGCCGTTTCTGGTGCTGGCGCCCCCTTTGCGCATTTTTACAATGGTAAGCGGCAGTTTCTTTAAGTTGGTGCGTGGGTCGAGCATTATGCGCAGCATAAAGTCGTAGTCGCCGGCAATGCGGAAGGAGGGGTCGAAGAGGCCATATTTTTCATACACTTCCCGGCGCAGGAACAAGGCAGGGTGGGGGGGCATCCAACCGTTTTTTACCCGTTTGCGTTTAAAAGGCCTGCTTACCCATGTGCGCAATACTTTATCGGTATTTTGTGCATCAACGTAAATGAGGTTTCCGTAAACGCCGCTGACTTTGTGCTTATTGCCGCGGTTTCCTCCGTTGTGCCGCATGGCCCGTTGCCCCTTGCCCTGGGCGGCCGTGCCTAAATGTATGTTGTCGGCGGGGGCGGCACCGGCAGGCGCGAAAGCGCCGGCAACGGTCGATAAAACCGTAGTGCCGGCCAGTATGTCGTCCGAATGTACAAAGCCGATTACTTCTCCGGTGGCCATTTTTATGCCTTTGTTAAAGGCATCGTAAATGCCCAGGTCGGGCTCGGACAATACCTTGCTGACCTTGGGGTGGTCGCCGACGATTTTCATGGTATGGTCGGTGGAGCCGCCGTCTATCAGGATGTGCTCGATGTCGGGGTAATCTTGGGCAGCTACCGACCGCAGGCAATCCTGCAAGTTGCGCTCACTGTTGTAAGTGGCGGTGATGAGGGAGATTTTCATAGCGTCCATTGTTAAAGTTGAGCAGATAAATATTTATCTGCCCTGTTATTTTGCCTACTCCGGATAATTGGTTTTATAGGGTTTGCAATTATCCCCGTAGGGTGGGTTTGTAATTAATTGTTGGTGTAAATCAATCCGAATGTTCAGGTTTTGTTAGTCCTTAACTTACCAAAAGATCAGAGGTTTTCTTTATACATTTTCAGGTACAGGTTTTTGGTTTGTTGGTAGCAAATATCCCAGGAGAACCTGTTGGCGTTTGTTATGCCGTTTGTGGTCAATTGGTCAACAAGTGCCGGGGCCACTTTCAGTAGTATTATCTTATCGGCAAAACTTTCTGGGTCAATATCTTCGATTAGTATCGCGCTGCCTTTTGCAATTTCAGAAATCGATGAATTATTGGCTGCAACAACGGGGCATCCTGCCTTTTGGGCTTCAATTACCGGAATCCCGAAGCCTTCATAAGATGATGGATATAGCAGGCAGAGCGCATTGTTGTATATAATGTTCAGTTGTGTGTTTGAGATTCCGCTTAAATGTTCGTGTTGCTTGAATTTTGTTTGTTCAAACAGCTTTTTTTCTTTTTCCGTAATCACACCTCCTCCTATCAATACTAAAGGGGTATCGGTTTTTTTACAGGATTCTACCGCAACACGAAAATTCTTATGGTTACTTTTACGGTCGCCGACAAAAACGGCATATTCTTTGGAGTTAAACGGCACCAATTTTTCTAACTGGTTTATACTGCAAGAAGAAAGCACTCCGTAGCTTTCGTCAACTCCGTTGTATATTACTTCGATCTTTTCGGGCGGAGTATCAGGATAGAATTTTAACAAGTCGCTTTTTGTGTTATTTGATACGCAGATAACTTTATCGGCATTTTTTATTGCGTTGCCTTTTTGCCACGAATGGACAGTTTTGGCCACCCCTTTCCGATAGTATTCGTAGGTGAAATCATGAACGGTGGTAACGTTTAACAGATTGGACGAATTAGCTGTCCGGTAATAACTTGAATGGAAAATGCCTTTCGCTTTCTGTATGTTGGGGTTAAGGTAGCGCTGGAACTTTAGCGGTAGTTTGGCTAACGGGCACCCTAATCTCCTGTGGTGAGGGATGTCCAGCAATTGCCTAAGTATATTTTTATTGACATCTTCTAAAAAATAAATGTCCATATCGTTGTCGGCCAGGGCCCTTTTAATGAGTTCGTACCATACTACCGATATGCCCCCTGCCGCTTGAAGGGAGAAAATGATATTGTCAAAGTATAGCTTCATTTAGCAAGGGAGTTTTATAGTTTATTTTTTTCTGAGAAATAAATGTATCCGACAGTTAGTCCTGTTAATTTTAGGAGATAGGCTTGAACAGATTTAATTTTAACTGCTTGTCCCTGTTGAGCGGAAAATAAAATGCGGCCATTGTAAGTATCAGCTTTGCAAGGTTGGCAACCAATATCCCTATACAAAATCCCATTAATCCTTTTGACCTTAACAATGTTAAAGTAAAAGCAAAATATAAGCCTAAATAAATGGCATTGATGACAAATTGCCATTGTATGTTCCGGAATTTTAACAGAACGGCGTTTAATACAGTTGTTACCAACATTATAATAATACCGGCGGAAATTAACGGTATATACTCTGCCGCGGCACTAACAAATTGTGGATAAATTAGGCCAAGAAGTGGTTGGCTCAATAAAACGATCAAGAAATATCCGATTAGGCCAACACTGGCAGAACCTAAAAATAATAACAAGAAGTATTTGTTGTCAAAGCTTTTGTACTGAGCCAGATAGCTTAATAAAACACCTGTAACCGGGTTAACAATCAGAAGCAAGGTTTTGGGCAATATGGAAGCCGTAAAATAAATGGAAACTGTTTCGCCCCCCAGAATGGGGAACAGTATCAACCTATCGATGTATATGCCCAATGCTATCAATATGCTGGATAAAAGCAAAACAAGCGTATGGGGGCATGTCGATTTAAACAATCTTGTCCGTTTTAAAGGGGCTTTAAAAATAGTTGTATTGTATAGGATGTACACTGAACTACAGGCAAAACCTAACAAAAAAATGAATTCCCAGCGTTCTGTCGATAAAAAGAAAAGGTAGCCGATAAAGTATCCGGCCAATAAAAAGAAACTATCTGCAAGTATATACTTAAAATTTAATTTAATCCTAAACTCTACAATCGCGTATCCACGGAAGAGTTGAAAAACGGAAAACACTATAATCAACAATGAACCAAATGTATTGGACAGTTCTCCGTAAAACAATAATCCCCCCAGTATAAAAAAGATATTTACAGCAATAAAGAAAAGCAGGGTCAGGTTATAGTCGCCATTTATTTCTAAATTTTCATATTTTTTAAAGTTTATCAGCTTTGAATTGTTTAAAACATTGCCCAAAGTGGCCGCAGATAGATTTACTAAAGCTATGATAGTTACAAGTTTTCCATAGGCAGTCGCATTTGTTTTTGCAGCGACCAAAGGCAACAGGATAAATTGTAAGGCAAAAACCGGTATTGTTGCAGAAAGAATATTTAATGCGGTATCTGCTAAAAATTTGTATTTCGGCAACAGTCCAGGGCGCTCTTTCATATAAATTTGGAGTAACTGTTTACAAAGAGAGGGCATTTAAACTTGCTAAAATTAGGATTACAAGCAGCAAGCCACCTGTTAAGAACATGGTCAACAAGTCTCCGTCGTTAAGTATGAGCATAGGGTATGCTAAATAGACTGTATTTGCATTGCCCCAGTCGCCGCTTTTAATGAGTTTGCCGGAAACGACATTATAGCAGGTTATCAGGTAGCCCATGATCGTACTTATTTCTCTCTTCTCCCGAAGTTCATATATCGCGGAGAAATTGAAAGAAGACAAATTGAATCGTTGCGTTGTTATTAGATAAGCATAAGGACATAGGACAAAATATACTTATTGATGTTAAAAACAAGATCGTAATCAGAATAAGAGTAAAGCGGGCTTAATATATATGCGTATGTTAAGTCAAGAAGGACCCGGAACAGTACAAATAACGCAATTGACTTGTAACTGGATATTATTGATTTCACCCCGTCTATTGTTTTCTCAATGTTTTGTTCGCTAATTGGTTATCTTTTGGGCCAGTTTCTTGTAATCTAAAATTTCCATGGCTAGTTCATAAGCGATTCCAGACATATGATCTAGTAATTCTGGAGCATCTGCTATCCGCCGGAAAATGTTATTTATCTCATGGCAATCATCTATCAAAAATGCATTTCCTTTGTTGTAGATTTGATGGCTCGGCACATTGTCTATCAATACCGGAGTACCAACGCACAACGCATTTTGCATTGTTGCACTTTGGCTGCCCGGTTGTAAGTATAAATCGGTGGCTGCGATATATTTTTTCAACTCCCCAGATGTCTTCCATCCTAAATAAATAATCCTATCATCTATTTTTATTAAAGGCGCAACTTGTTTTTCGATATCTTTTGTGAAAGTGCCGATCAATAATAGTTTAAAATTATGTTGTTTTGTTTTAGTGAATATCTTAATTAACTCGTAAGTCTTTTTTTTAACATCCATTTTGCCCGAGTGGCAAAACAGTATGTCCTGTTCTGTCAGGTTTAATTTATCCCTCATTTCTTTTCTGACGATGGTTTTGCTCTCTTTGTCCATAATCTCTCCACCAAGTGGCAAAAATTCAAGAAATGGCTCCGGAACACCATAAGCCTTTTTTAAAAATATCCCTGTTTCCTCGCTTATGTAAAACAGCTTCTCACAATATGGCAACGCTTTTCGGGTTAAATACCTATAAAATAGTTTATGTAGAAAAAAATAAGAAACCCAATTTTTGGCACTATTGTTAAGATCGGTATGGCTGTCTATATAAAGCTTGGTGTTTTTGTTTTTTTGTTTATACTTTGCCATGGTCAGCAATTCCCAACTTGCGGTGCCATGGAACATGATAATACCGGGAGATAGTGTGCCAAGCAATTTTTTAAGCCTTTTCGTTTTGCGGATTTTACTGCTCAGATAAGAGTTGATTATCCTATCATATTTTAAACGGATTAAACGGGAGCCGTCCTCTAAAATAGTATCTTCTTCCTCTGTTTCAGTCAACTTCCCGTTTTCATATTTAGCATTGTTCGAAATAACTATCACTTTATGTCCGGCCAGTAAATTATATTTTACAAGCAGATTATCTTGATAACCCATTCCATAGGTGTATGAAGAAGACAGGCAAATATGGACGATTGTCATATTATTGATGTTTTCAAAAAAAAAACGGATAAATATTTACATAAATT
>JBKDZK010000463.1:0-6293 GCA_047971205.1 Draconibacterium sp. | reverse complement strand
AAAAGTGAAGAACCATCACGGCGCAGCGTAAATGAAAACATGTACTTCGCATCAAAAACATAGTTGATCTTTCCGAAAAGAGATGAATAAGTGTATTCGTCAGCTGAGCTGCCAAGCGAATATTTCGATCCGGTAGTTACTCCGATGTGGGCAAAATCCCGGTCTTCAAGATAAATTCCTTCTCTTCTGGCAGAAAATCCTTCCTGCACATATCTTGTATATTCAGATCCTAATACAGCATCGAGATTATGCTTCCCTGTACTTAAATTATACGACAAAGTGTTAGTCCACACATAACTTAACAAGTGTGACTGATAACTTCCAACATAATTTTCTCCGTCGCTGTTTCTGCCACCTGTCTCAGACCAAATTCCATCTACTGCCCTGTTATAAGCATTTCCGTAATCGACCCCAAATTGAGTGCGTGCAGAAATCCCATTCCAAATATTGAGATCGAGGTAAATGTTACCGATTGTTTTGACATAATTATTTACGTTGTCTTTATACATTGTAAGCAAACGAACGGGATTTGAAAAATCGTCGAAACCAGCGGCTCCAGCCCAATTTCCGTTTTCATCATAAACCGGTACAGCCGGAGGATTAATCATTGCCCAGCGAGTTTCGTTCTGGTCTCTGTACTGTAAATATGATACGGCCATGTTTTCACCAACTTTCAGATGATTCTTAATAAGGTCGTACTCTGTATTGGCACGCACTGAATACTGTCTGAAGAATGTATTAATCTGTGTTCCCTGGTTATCGTAATAGCCTAAAGAGAATAAACTTTTGCTTCTGTCGGAACCGCTTGAAACTGTAACCTGGTGGTTTGTTGTTATTGCTGTACGGAGTATTTCATCCATCCAGTCTGTGTCAGCTCCACGCACTGTTTGATCAGGGTTTAGCCACTCAGCAACATTTACATCATCAAGTACAGGTCTTCCGTTTTCATCGCGGTGCCACGTAAAATCATAAGTGGTTGGTAAGGACATAGCCGTTCCGTACACCTCTTCATCGTATGCCTGCGCTCTAAAAGCAGCAATCCCGTATTGTTCCGCATTCATACGAGTTGGCTTATTCCGGATAGTATTAAACGAAACGCTTCCATTGTATTGTATCGTTGTTTTTCCTTCTTTTCCTTTCTTGGTTTGAACAAGAATTACACCTCCTGATGCACGTGCTCCATATATACTGGCAGAAGCAGCGTCTTTCAAAATCTGGATAGATTCGATATCTCCTGAGTTGATGTCACGAAGGTTAAGGTTTTCTGTTGGCATCCCATCTAAAACAATTAACGGCCTAACAGCACCCGAAAGCGATGATAACCCCCTGATTTGAATGTTAACACCCTCAGCAGGGTTTCCCCCATTTGTTGTGATGTGTACCCCTGACAGTTTACCCTGTAATGATTTCATTGCATTTGCCGAAGGATTTTTTTCCAGATCGTCTGATTTTGCTATTGAAACAGAACCAGTCATATCGGCTTTTTTCTGGGTCATATACCCAATATATACCACCTCGGAAAGCATAGCAGCATCGGCTTCCATTACCACATCTATAACCGTTTCGCCTCTAACTGCCCGTTCTATTATTTTATTTCCGATGTAAGAAAATACTAAAACGGCATCTTCAGAAGGAACATTAATTTCGTATTTCCCGTCTGTGTCAGTTGCTGTTCCTGTAGTTGTCCCTTTGATATAGACATTTACTCCGATAAGGAGCTCGCCACTTGCATCCATAACACGGCCAGTAACTTTACGTTGTGATTGTGCCGATGCAGATACGATGTTTCCTACACATAAAAGAATTATAAGAAACATCTCAAATATTTTTCTTTTCGTGTTTTTCATAAAAAATTTAAATTAGTTTTATTCATGTTGATTGGTCTGTAATTGTTTTACATCAGTTAGATATGTGTGGTTTTGGGGTGCTTCCCCGTTTTAAGGGCCAGCTCTTTCTGTTGCTTTATATTTAATTGGCATAGCAGTTGTATTTTTTAGGTTAAATGGCTTTTATTTATTCATTTCCCCAAAGTCTGGGATCATTTCCTTTTTCTTTTCTCCAGGCATCCCGCCACCGGTGTATATCCATATGGTTAATGAATGCCTTCGGTTTTCTTTGTTCTTTTGTAGGAGCCAATGGAAGCTCAACTGCTTTATCCTGATACCAGTAGGCCACTGTTGCAAGATCCACAGTCAGGTTATTATTGTGTCCGTGTTCTATGCTCCCTTTTAGTTCTTTCTCGAAGAAAATAGGATCGTTGACGAAAAAGCGATAAACATGTGTTCGACCTAGCCAGCCGATATCACTATTTACCCGGGGATACCCAAAATATGGGTGAGAGAATGGTTCTTTCGGGCACCACGATGTGTTGAAGAAATCTTCCGTTCCAGTCCCAACCAACGAAGGTGTTTCTTCTCCGTCAATAAACCACATATCATCTCCCTCTCCATACCACATTGGAGTTGGAGAATGCACATAATAGTTGATGCCAACAAAGTGTCCCTTACCTTTGGTTTCGATAAAAACATAGTTTTGTTCGCCGCTTTTATTCGGTTTTTGGGGGCCTGTGAGCGCCCACTCTGTTTCTCCTTCAGGAAGAGCAGGGGTAAGATTATGGCTATACCAGGCGTGAAAACGCCCCATGTCTTTGGGTAACGATTTCATTTCCAGATAATCAACATAGAAATAGGAAGCATGAATAGTTTTATCGGTTTGATTTTCTATTTCGATTCGCGCACCTTTTTCAAAAGGCATTGCAAAATAGCTCGACATTCCTGTTCCGTTTTCAGGTCCAGCAGATAACGGGAAAGAGGCATAGTTATAACGTTCATCCCATCCTTGACCAAAAAATGGCCCAATTGGAGATTCTACTGAAGGATAATCATTTCCATCCCAATACATCCTTAAAATGATGTCGTTGCGGCTCAACTCGCCGGGAGGCGGAGCAATGGTTATCCAAATGTGGATTATTATTCCTGTTCCTTCTATCGTTGCAATAGTTCTTTTCTCGCCAGGCTTAAAAGGTTCCAGGTGATCGCGGTTCCCACCGCTCGGATCGGTGCTAGAAATTCGCCGGTTCTTTACTCCTGATTTAATTTTTGCAAGATCGAACATTTCTCCTCCCGCCTCTTGTGCTGAAGCAGGAACTAAAAAGATCGAAGCAAAAAGAATAAAGAGAACGGCTTTGATTTTTACCAGTTTCATATTCGATTAATTTTAAAGTTGTTAAGTATATTATTTGTATAAAGGACCGTAAGTTGCACATGCCCTGAAGTCTGCTCCTTCATTATCAGATCCAAAAGCAGACCAGGCCGACGGGCGGAAGATTTCTGAATTGTCCACGTTATGCATGTTAACAGGGATTGACAGTGCTGAAGCCAATGTGATCAGGTCGGCGCCGATATGTCCGTAACTAATGGCACCATGGTTGGCTCCCCAATAGTTCATTACTGAATAAACATCGGTAAAGCGATCTTTTCCGGTAAGCCGGGGGACAAAGAAAGTAGAAGGCCATGTTTTGTCTGTCCGTTTGTTGATAATGTCAAATACTTCATCAGGGAAAGTCGCTGTCCAGCCTTCAGCAATTTGCAAGACGGGGCCTAATCCTTTTACTAAATTTAGGCGGCACATGGTAACAGGCATTCCTTCTTTTGTAAGAAATTGCGAAGAAAATCCGCCACCTCGCATGTATTCCAATGAGGCAGGATGCCATGTTGTTGCATTTAGCATTTTTTCAACCTCATTTTTAGTAATTTCCCAATGTGGTTTCATTACCGGATTTCCCGCATCATCAGATTGTTGGCCGGTTCCGTCCAGAGTACAAGAGCCTGAATTGATAAGGTGAATTGCGCCGTTTTCGAGTATGCCTTCTGGTTTCCATCCGGTAGCTTCTTCAATAGACTCAGGGCTCCAGTAAGTACGTACATCAGCAAAAATTTGGGCAGTATTGGTAAGTAGGTGGTTAAACAGCATACTTATCCCGTTCAGATAATCGTCTTCGGTAGCAAAAGTGAAAGCTTCGCGGATACCGTTCCAGTCGAATGAAGAGTTAAGGATAGCTTCTGAAAAATCGCCATCAGGCAGAAAGTCTGTCCATTGGCGTTGCCCCTGAAAACCACCTGCAATGGCATTGTGTCCCAATGCTTCTTCGCCATGTCCAATTTCGTCTAATTTAGGATTACCGATCATCAGATCACGCATTATAAGTGTCATTTTCACAACAAACTCCCAGTTCTTATCTTTTTGTTCGCGCGAATGTTTCAGGTGTTCAGGATTGTAATCTTCACCTTCTCTTGAGATACAATTTATTTTTGTCCATTGCATAGCTTTAGAGAATTCTTCTTTGTCGTATATTTCAAGTTGAATACGTCGTAGAATTTCAGAGCAGTCAACAAATTCAGTGCGAATACCTAAATATTCTTGTAAAAAGTCGGGATTGACGATAGAACCTGCAATTCCCATAGATACGGAACCAATTGCCAAATATGATTTTCCGCGCATTTGTGTTACAGCTAATCCAGCACGGGCAAATCTTAAAAGCTTTTCTTTAACATCTTCAGGGATAGTTGTGTCTCCTGCATTCTGAACATTTTTCCCATAAATGCCGAATGTTGGCAGCCCCTTTTGTGTATGCGCAGCCAGAGCGGCGGCCAGATAAACAGCGCCAGGGCGCTCTGTTCCGTTGAAACCCCAGATTGCCTTCGGAATAGAAGGATTCATATCAATAGTTTCAGAGCCATAGCACCAGCAAGGAGTTACTGACAGTGATAGTCCTACATTTTCCCTTTCAAATTTAACTGCACAATCGGCAGCTTCTTTTACTCCTCCTATGCAAGTATCGGCAATGACGCATTCCACGGGGCTTCCGTTGGGGTAACAAAGCGTTTCACGATATAGTGCGGCCACACTTTTGGCCAGGTTCATTGTTATTTCTTCTAGCGATTCACGGATTCCACCTCTTCTTCCGTCGATGATAGGACGAATCCCGATTTTTGGATAGTTGTTGTTATTCATATCTAATTAAACGTTTAACTAAGTGCAAAAAAATTTTATTTTATTATTAATTCTGCTTCAATAAAATTCGATTCAATTTCTGTTTTCTTGCCTTCTATTTGATCTATAAGTAGTTTTGTTGATTCTCTTGCAATCTTTTCAATAGGCTGTTTGATATATGGAATAGAAAAAGGTAATAGATGGAATGCTTCGCTTTCGTCAAAACAGGTTATTTGTATATCTGTCTGAATTTTAACCTGGTGCCGATATAGCGATTTCACACCTAGAAGAGATATCGAGTTGGTTGCAAACAGAATGCCGTCGATAGGATTCTCTTGATTTAACAGTTGAGAAATTGCACTATCAACATCATCTTTCAAATTTCCGTACCTTACTTCCTTTATATTTTCGGGTTTATATATTTTTGTTTCTTTTAAGACATCAAGACATCCTCTTTTTCTTTCGTTTATATGAAAATGATCTTGTTTATAGGTTAGTAAGGCTATATTATTGCATCCTTGTTTAATCAATTCTTGTGTCGCTTTTCGCGAGATCTCATAGTTATTGATTAAAACCGAGTTTGTTTTGATTTTAGGAAAAGCCCTGTCAACCAAAACCATTGGCATTTTTTCTTTCTCAAGTTTTACAATTAACTCTTCACTGCCTTCAGTGGGGGTCATGATCAATCCATCGACTTGCCTGCTTTTAAGAATGTTGATCATTTTTTCCATCTCAGGCAACTGTTCATTGGTATTACCGATAATTACGGTATAGCCTTTTTGCTGGGCACAATTTTGAATATGGAGGGCTAATGTTCCGAAAAAAATGTTGGATATATCCGCAACAATCAATCCAATAGTTTTCGACTTGCCCATCTTTAACCCCTGAGCTAAGTTGTTCGGAGTATAGTTCAGTTCCTTTGCTTTGTCTAAAATCTTTTGAGACATTTCTTTGCTTACACGCCCATTCCCGTTTTTCCCGTTTAAAACAAGAGAAACGGTAGCTGCTGAAACATTTACTTCTGTCGCAATTAATTTTAAAGAAACCTTACTCACTTGAAAAGAAATTAGTGTTAGTAATAGTAAAAATACATCACCAAAAATACTAAGTTAAACGTTTAATTAAAATTTAATTTATATGTTTTATAATATATTACTAAAGTTTCGCAGTAAGATATAACCTTTTTTGTTTCAGTTGTTTGTGATTTTGTTTGATTTGCTTATCGATTGATTATTAATGCGTTATGCTTTCCATTTGTCTTTATGCCGCTTCTTGGTGGTTTTCGTCCCTTTCCCATAAAC
>JBKDZK010000462.1:0-1696 GCA_047971205.1 Draconibacterium sp. | reverse complement strand
ATTAAAGTAAACGGAAGAGTACAGGGAGTTGGCTTCCGGTATTTCACCAAAAAACAAGCCGATATTCGTGGACTAAAAGGATGGGTGAAGAACGCTCCCGACGGTTCGGTGCTTGTACTTGTGCAGGGAAACCAGACAGATGTGGATACTTTTACCGATTATCTCCGGATAGGGCCCACACGGGCTCATGTTTCCAGCCTGCACAAAGTAGAAATGCAGGTGGTAAGTGTTTTTTCTGAATTTACCATCCGTTATTGATTCTGTAGAAAAGGTACATCTCAAATTTTGCAAAGCTCAAAAATAGGTTCCCACATTAATTGATATCTTTACGGGTATCAATAAAAACATGTAACCTTGAAAGAAACGAGCTACCATATGACTCCCGAACAATTTCGGGAAGAAGGCAAAAAAATCATCGACTGGATTGCCGATTATTACGAAAACATTGAAAAATATCCTGTTCTTTCACAGGTAAAGCCCGGAGAAATTCTTTCTTCTCTGCCGGAAAATCCACCCTTCCATGGCGAGCCAATGAGTGCGATGATGAAGGATTTGGATGAAAAGATTATACCCGGAATTACGCATTGGCAATCGCCTCATTTTTATGCATATTTCCCGTCCAACACTTCTTTCCCGTCCATTTTGGGGGACCTGGTTTCTTCCGGACTGGGTGTGCAGGGAATGATCTGGGCCACCAGCCCCGCTGCCACCGAAGTGGAAACGCGGGTGCTCGACTGGCTGGCACAGGCAATGGGAATGCCCGAAAAATTCATGTCAGGTTCAACCGGCGGCGGCGTTATTCAGGATACCGCATCAACGTCGGCATTAACAGCTGTAATTGCAGCACGCGAACGCGCCACAAAATCTGAATCAAACGAAACGGGAGTGCGCCAGAAACTGGTAGCTTATATTTCCACACAAACGCACTCTTCGCTCGAAAAAGCCATAAAAATGGCGGGAATTGGCAAAGCGAACCTCCGATTGATTGAGGTGGATGCCCAATTTGCCATGCGCCCCGAACTACTTGACGAGCAAATTCAAAAAGACAAAAAAGCCGGGCTCCTCCCCTTCTTTGTTTGCGGTGCGCTCGGAACCACTTCATCCAATGCCATAGATCCGCTCCGAAAAATCGGGGAAATAGCCCAAAGGGAAAACTGCTGGTTTCATATCGATGGAGCCATGTCGGGAACAGCCATGCTTTGCCCCGAGTTCAGGAATTTTATGGATGGTGCGGAACTGGCCGACAGTTTTGTTTTCAACCCGCACAAATGGATGTTCACCAATTTTGATTGCGATGTGTTTTGGATAGGCAAGCGCAACGAGCTGATCCATACCTTTTCCATTCTGCCCGAATATTTGAAAAACAAAGCCACCGAATCGGGGGCGGTTTTTGATTACCGCGATTGGCACGTTCAACTAGGACGCCGTTTCCGTTCGCTAAAACTATGGTTTGTGATCCGTCATTACGGCATTGAAGGTTTGCAATTCCATATTCGCAAACACGTGGAACTGTCCGTAAAATTCACTCAATGGATCAAAGAATCCGACGACTTTGAATTATTTGTTGAAACGCCTCTAAACCTGGTTTGCTTCCGTCATAAAAAAGGTGACGATTTCAATATGAAGTTGATGAACACCATCAATGAAAAGGGAAAAATATTTTTCACCCACACCAAATTAAACAACCAGGTGGTTC
>JBKDZK010000461.1:0-3464 GCA_047971205.1 Draconibacterium sp. | reverse complement strand
AAAGATAAATCCTCTCGTGTTGCTTGCGAGGTGATGGCAACCAAAGGACACATCATTGTTGCTGGTGAGATCACCTGCTCAAAGAGAATTGATATCAGAGGTGTTGTTCGCCGTGTTCTGACGGATGTGGGCTACAATCCTATGCATATATACTAATAAAGCAGACACAATAATGGAGGAAAAATAAATGAATAATTATCGAAAATATGACGAAGATTTTAAGCAAAGTCTTGTCAATCTGTATCACAATGGCAAGACGCAAACAGCTTTATCCAAGGAATACGGGGTATCCACTTCTGCTTTGGCAAAGTGGATTAAACAATATTCAGAGGTTAAGATTGATGCAGACACCATTCTAACAGCTAAACAAATTAGAGAACTTCAAAAACGAAACGCTTTACTTGAAGAGGAAAATCTAATATTAAAAAAAGCGATTGCCATATTCACGCCACACTCAAAGAACGATTAAGGGCTGTATATATCCTTAGGTTTCAACATAAGATTAAAACCTTGTGCCGAGTATTGAGAGTAAATCGAAGTACCTACTACAAGCATTTTTCAGCTAAACCAGCTCCTAGAACCTTAGAAAATCAAGAAATAAGAAGCAAGATACTTCAAATTTACTCCAGTTCAAAGAAAAGACTTGGTGCTACAAAAATCCAAGTTGTTCTTCTGCGTGATTATGGCATTAACATTAGTGTTGGTCGAGTGTACCGCCTGATGAAAGGAATGCAGTTACCCAAGATGTCCACTATAAAACCAAAGGTGCTACAAACACAAGAATCACCATCTCAATGCACAAATTACTTAGAGCAAAAATTCAATCCCCCTGAGCCAAACCAAGTCTGGGTTAGCGATATTACTTACATCAAAATATCCAGTGGATTTGCTTATTTATGCGTTATTATGGATTTATTTTCACGCAAAATTATTGCATTCAGGGTTCACCATAGAATGGACTCTTCTTTTGTCATACAAACTTTAAACAATGCCCTAGAAACAAGAAAACCCCAAGACTCACTTTTGTTTCATTCAGACAGAGGTTCACAATATACCTCACATAGTTTTCGTAGGTTTTGTGATGAAAATAATATTGTACAGTCATTTTCTAAAAAAGGCTATCCTTGGGATAATTCTGTTGTTGAATCTTTCTTTAAGTATGCAAAGCAGGAGGAGTTTTCCCGCAGGTCATTTACCAGTGTTTCCGAAGTCAAACTTGCTGCATTTGAATATATTGAAGGCTTTTACAATTCAAAAAGACCACATTCTGCTAACAAAATGCTTACCCCAAACGAAAAAGAGATCTTGTTACGTGGAAATATTTAATTAAATCACACTTTTTTTTGTCCACTATATTGACATTGATGCAATTTTGAAAAAGAGAACATCAACACAATGGATGCCAAAGGTGAGGTTTTGCTGACTATTATGGCATCTTTGGCACAACAGGAAAGCCAGAGCCTTTCACAAAACGTTAGGCTTGGGCTACAGTACCGATACCAACAAGGCAAGGTACAAGTTAATCACAAGCGATTTATGGGTTACACAAAAGATGAAGATGGCAACTTGATAATAGTTCCTGAAGAGGCTGAAATTATTAAACGTATTTATAGAGAATACCTTGAAGGCAAGAGCCTGGCGGGCATTGGTAGGGATCTTGAGAAGGATGGTATTTTAACAGCTGCCGGAAAACCAAAGTGGAGACCAGAAACCATAAAGAAGATTCTTAATAACGAGAAATACATCGGTGATGCCCTTTTGCAGAAAACTATTACAGTGGATTTTCTTACAAAGAAAAGAGTCAAGAATGAAGGTCATCTCCCACCGTATTATGTTGAAAATAGCCATGAGGCTATCATTCCAAAAGAACTCTTTTTACAAGCACAGGAAGAGCTTCATCGCCGGAATAACATTTACACAGGCACAGACAAGAATAAAAGAATTTATAGCAGTAAATACGCTTTGAGCACCATAACCTTCTGCGGTGATTGTGGTGATATTTACAGACGAACATATTGGAATGTTCACGGTAGAAAAGAAATTGTTTGGCGGTGCGTAACAAGAATCGAGCAAGGCCCCAAAGTATGTAAGAGCCGAACAGTAAAGGAAGGCGATTTATATGATGCTGTTATGACTGCCATTAATAGATTACTTGCTGGCGGTGATAACATGATAAAAACACTGGAAGAAAACATCCATTCGGTAATCGGTGACACCACAGAGTATAAAATTTCAGAGATTAACACCTTGCTTAAAGAAAAGCAGAAAGAATTAATTAGCCTTGCGAATAAAGGGAAAGATTATGAACTTCTTGCAGATGAGATTGATAACCTGCGTGAAAAACGTCAGACCCTTCTTGTGGAAGATGCATCATTAAGTGGTGAGAATGAGAGGATCAACGAGCTGATAGAATTTATCCGCAACAATAAATACCGTACCCAAAGATATGATGATGCACTTGTAAGAAAGCTAATACAGAATGTTACTGTATACGATGACCATTTTGT
Source organism: Draconibacterium sp. (assembly GCA_047971205.1). Taxonomy (GTDB): domain Bacteria; phylum Bacteroidota; class Bacteroidia; order Bacteroidales; family Prolixibacteraceae; genus Draconibacterium. Next base: position 957 of record JBKDZK010000461.1, on the reverse strand, counting down.
AATATGCTTTAAATCTGGCATTGAAGTTGAAGTATGAAAATAGGAACTTAGATGACCCATGACTCTATTGTAGAGTTGTGGGTTTTTCTTTTGGTTTATAATTGTGGCAATATTAAAAAAACTATTGCTATTATCAACCAAATGGTTTATAATGTAATTTAGTGTAAATTGGAGGTGCTGTATGACTACGGCAGATATGATTAAGCAACTATGTGAACAAATGAATATAAGCGTTGCGGAACTTGCTAGACGTATTGGTCAGACTCCACAGAATTTCAATAAGAAATTAAAACGTGAAACTGTAACCTTGGATGAATTGAAGGCTATAGCCGATGTATTGGATATTAAGTTTGAGCAGGCATTTATTTTGCCTGATGGCAATGAAATAAAGACAGGTAATGAGCAAAGGAGGCGGTCTAATATGATGATTAGTCCAGAAAGTTACTATGAAGAGTATCTTAAAGGAAAAACTAAAGAACAGATAATGACCGCTATTCGAGGGCTTAAGCAAGAAATAGGTCGACTCAAAAATTCAATGGAAAACCCGCATGATGGCCTAAAAACTGTTATGTATCCAAGTGAGGATACTCGCCTTCATTGGACTCGTGAATACTTGGAAAAAGCCAAAGAAGCCTATTTTGAAGCTGGTGGGATTTATACTTTATCAAAATCTGAAGAAAAGACAGCTGACTTTGATGCAAATATGTATGACATCTGCAAGATTACCTTTAGCATTGGCGGTTTCTTTGGTGGCTACCGTAGCTATGTTGTAGAGCTATCAGATAGATTGAAAACCTATACAAAATTATGGGAAGATGAAGACCCCCTCTCATTGGTGGATGATGATAACAAGGAGCCATTTACAAAGGATACTTTTATAGCCTCACTTAAGGAGCTTCACATCGGTGAATGGTGCAGAAGATATTCAACTAAGCGCTTCGGATACACGGTGTGTGA
>JBKDZK010000460.1:0-10752 GCA_047971205.1 Draconibacterium sp. | reverse complement strand
CCGGAGATTTTGTGCATACTTTTGGCGACGTACATATTTATTCCAACCACATCGAACAGGTAAAGCTGCAGTTAACACGCGAGCCATATCCCCTGCCAACCATGAAGATCAACCCCGATGTGAAAAGCATTTTCGATTTCAAATACGAAGATTTCGAATTGATAAATTACCAGTCGCACCCACTTATTAAAGGAGTTGTGGCCGTTTAATTATTTCAAAATGATCCATAAAAACATTTCCATTATCGTTGCCATTGCCGAGAACTTTGCCATTGGCAAAAACAACGATCTGCTTTTTCATTTGCCCAACGACCTGAAACGTTTCAAGGCAATAACTTCCGGACACAGCCTGATTATGGGACGCAATACCCTGCTCTCGTTGCCCAAGTGGCCGCTGCCAAACCGCCGCCACATTGTTATCACCGATAAAACAGACGATGTTTTCCCGGGATGCGAAGTGGTTTTTTCCATCGAAGAAGCCATTCAGAAAGTACAGGGAGAACAAGAAGCTTTTGTGATCGGAGGCGGAATGGTATACCGCCAGTTTTACCCGCAGGCTGGAAAACTCTACCTCACACTGGTTCATAAACCTTTTGAGGCCGATGTATATTTTCCGGAGATTGATTTTTCGGAATGGAAGGAAAACAAGCGGAAAGATTTTTTTGACGAAGCCAACGGTTTTGACTATTCGTACATCGATCTGGAACGAAAATAGGCGCCGAACGGACAATCCCGGCCAATTGTTTCAACAGAACTCATTCTAACTGACCTGACTTATGAAGAAGAAAACCATGTTTATTCTGGGCCTGCTTTGTTTCTGTTTGACAACAATTGCCCAGCAACCTCTTTTGAACCTTCGTTTTGCAGAAAACTACACCTTACGAAACAGGCTTTCGAGGAAATGCCAAAAACCTGGACCTGAACCGTGATTTTCAAAAAGAAGCTGGAAGAAAAAAGAGCAGCAGACCCTGCGTTTGCCAAAGACCACCGGGCACAAATGGCTTTTATTTACAATAACTCTGAATGGCTTGAAAAAACATGGAAAAGATACCCGGTTGGAAAGATCTACTAAGCATATTCTTTGTTGGTGAGCAAAGAAAAACGGGAACCAATTGGTTCCCGTTTTTCTTTTATCATTTTGACGCAATGGTAAGCAGAAGCTATTTTTCTTCATCCATAATTTCGGTTTGCATCCGTACCGAATCTTCGTGAATCAACTGGAAGAGAATCTTCACAAAGGTTTCATCCAAATCCAACTTCTTTCCCAGATTAACGCGGTTCTCCATCAACTGTGTCCATCGGTTGATCTGCAGTGCCGTAACGTTATTATCTCGCTTATAGGCACCAATTTCTTTTACAATTTCCACCCTCGACGATAACATTTCAAGCAACTCCGAGTCGATGGCATCAATGCGGTTACGAAGCATATCCAGGCGGTTCTCAAAATCAGGATTGTCGGCACTTTCGTAACGGATCACCAGTTTATCCAATATCTTACCCAAATCTGCGGGTGTTACCTGTTGTGCCGCATCGCTCATGGCGCACGACGGATCGATGTGCGACTCCAGCATCAAACCCTCCATGCCCATATCAAACGCCTTTTGCGAAATTTCGAACAGGTATTCGCGTTTCCCGGCAATATGGCTCGGATCGCAAATAATAGGCAGGTTCGGCATCGTACGACGCAATTCGATCACGGTTTTCCAGTTTGGGTAATTGCGGTACTTGGTTTCTCTGAAGGGTGTAAAACCACGGTGAATGGCCACAATGTTACGAATACCGGCCTGGTGAACACGCTCAATGGCACCCATCCAGAGCTGAACATCCGGGTTTACCGGGTTTTTGATCATTACAACCGCACTGCTGCCTTTCAATACGTCGGCAATCTCCTGCACCACAAACGGACTGGCAGTTGAACGGGCTCCAATCCAGATTACATCTAATCCGGCCTTGAGCGCTTCCTCAGTATGTTGCGCATTCGCCACTTCGGTTCCCACCGGCAAACCGGTTTCTTCCTTTACTTTCTGCAACCAGCTCAAGCCAACCGAGCCAACTCCTTCAAACGAACCGGGCCGGGTACGGGGTTTCCAAACACCACCGCGGTATACAAATACTCTTTTATCTTTAGCCAGAAGGCGGGCAGTATCGAGGGCTTGTTTTTCCGACTCGAGGCTACATGGCCCCGCAATAAGCAATGGGTTGTCGATGTGTGGCAACCATGCTTTGATCGGATTAATGTCTAATTTCAGTGTCATGATTATCTTGTATAAAGTTTTGTTATTGTTTCTTCATTTTTAACGAGATGAGGAGTTTCCCCGGCCAGAATATTTCTGATTCGGTTGGCATTTTCAATCAACTCCCACATTCTTTCGTCGTCTTCTTCTTTCATGCAGTCCCTGAATTCTTTCAAATGCTTAATATAAACATTCAGGGCTTCAACAACGTAACGGCGGTTTTGTTGAAAAATAGGATGCCACATGGATCCGGCGCTTTTGGCAAGTCGCACAGTTGAACGAAATCCTCCGCTGGCCAGATCAAAAATAATGCTCCGGTCTTCTTTGGCCTGCACCGCATTGGCCAGGGCAAACGCGGCAGCATGCGGCAGGTGCGACACAAAAGCCGTGCTGTGGTCCTGTTCATCGGACGCCATATAGGCGATGTCCATTCCCAGGTTCTGAAACATTTTCTCAATCAGTGCGATGTGTTGCGGCCCCGAGTTTTCCTGGTCGCAAACAATGGCGATCTTTCCGCGAAACAAATCTTCGAGAGCTGCTGCGGGCCCTGAATTTTCGGTACCCGACATCGGGTGCGCGGCCACATAGTTCTTCCGGCGTTTATGGCTGGCTACCGAATCAACCAGTGCTTTCTTGGTCGACCCCATGTCGGCAACAGTGGTACCACTTTCAATCCGGTCAAGGATTTCAGGCAAAACAGCCAGCGTTTTATCCACCGGAATGGAGATCAACACCAGATCCGTTTTACTCACACCGTCTTCCAGTGTGCTTACCCTGTCCACCAAGCCAAGTTCAAGCGCCTTGGCCGCATGCGCCTCGTTGGTATCCACACCGATCAGTTCTGTGGCAAAACCTGATTTTCGAAGGTCTTTTGCCATCGAGCCTCCTATTAATCCCAGTCCAACAATTGTTATTCTCATTTTCGAATTTTTTTATAAAAAAAAGGCCCCGAATTTCTTCGAGACCTTTTTGTAACATATCTTCATTTTTAACAATACACTACTTCCTGATCCCGATTTTAGAACCAAAATAAAAATAGAAGTAATAAAAGCTATTGTTAAAATTTGTCTGCATCATCTAAATTTTGTGTCAACAAATATAGGCATATATTTTTAAAATGAAATCCCCGCCTCCATTTTGCTTAAAAATAATAAGAACAATACCGAAAAGTTAGTTTTTAATTAACTTTCTGGAAAGCACCGGTTTTCCGTTTTCACTCACTCTCAACAGGAACATTCCACTCGCCTGATCACTTAAATCCACTGACCGGGAGTACTGTCCCCAAACGTTTTCAGCAACACCGGAATAAATATTTCGTCCGAACAAATCGAACACATCAACCTGCACATTTTTCAATGGCTGATCGGGATAAATTTCAATTTTAAATTCATCTGAAAAAGGATTGGGATACACATTTACCTGGCCGGGCGACAAAACAGTTGCGGGAACAGAAACGGGTTGCGGAATTCGCAGATTATCAATTGTCCACCCCCATCCGCTGGCATACGGATCGGAATACAGCCTGAATCGAACGAGAATCGTGTCTCCTGCTTGAAAATTTCCGTTCTCCAGCAACGAAATCTCGTGATTTACATACCATTCTTTGGTTCCTATCGCCTGCGACACCTGATTAACAACGCTTTTATCGTACTCGCTCAACCACGTTGGATTGGCACCTGCATCGTAACCATCAGCCAACTCAGCCCAAGTTTTTCCGAAGTCTTTGCTACCTTCCACAATTACATAATCCCAGAAAGAATCGCCGCCATAATTGCCTGTTCCGGGCTCCACCAACACCACTTCATCAAACCACATCGCTCCATCCTCTTTTAAAATGATGGGATGTTTTAACAAGGTAGTAAAATTGTACTCTTCGTTATCCTCATTGGGACTGGGATATGGATGCGGACTATGCAAAGCTCCGTTTGAAAAATTTAAGGCGGTATAAATATCAAAGTCGGTTAGCAAAAAGTCTGCATTTTTCGTACTGAAGTCGTTTTCATAATACGCTACCGGGGCAAAAACCTGTTCCACCTTAAATTCCAGTCGTCCTTCCGGCGGGTAGACCGTTTCATTCTGCGCAACTGAAGCGTCTCTTGCCACAATCTCATAAGTAATTAAATCTCCATCACTCAATCTCTCCGGGTTGAAACCAAAAACGCCGGCATAAGTAGTACCTTCGCCAAGCGTCAACCCAAACGAAGTCTGCGGCACTCCGTTTACTGAGTAATTAACAAAAACGGTATCAAGCCCCAGGTTGTCATCCACGTTGGCCTGAATTGACAGCGGTTCTCCTCTGTTCAGAAAATACTCTATCGGAGCATGAGTGATTACCGGAGCTTTCGTATCCGGCCCAAAAGCCACATTATGAACCGCCTTGGGTGCATTCCAGGGCGAAGTCCGGACACGCCCTTTTTCATCGGACGTGACAACATAGTACTGAAGACTTTCGGTATCTTCGGCTACAGCAAGACTCGCTCCATATTCATTGGCATTGCCCGTTGGTATTAGCGGAAGGGTATCCTGCTGACTGGAAAAGCCATCAACAGAATATACCACAAAGGATGCATCCTCCGGCACATTGTAATAACTATCTACTGTTATTTTCAATTCAAGTGGAGCTACCTGTTCTTTATCTTTTACCGGCCAGTGATGTAAGGTAAGGTTGGTCCAGCCAATGTCTTCCATAATGCCACGAGCCAGTGGTCCCGGATCGTGATTCGCCTCACCCCGCCCAATTGCGTGCGTCATTAAAGCATTGGCGGTTCCGGTTCTGTATGTATTATCATTCAGGTGGTACACACTTGATCCTCCATCAAATTCATCAGGGGCATACAACCGGGGGCGGGCACCGGTCCCGGAGCTTCTTGCTATCGGACTATTGGCAAATAATGATTCTGAAACCAGTGCATTCTTCAATCCAACCGAAGCATTGTCAAAAAAGGCAGTATCCAGCAATCGTTTACCAGTTGCCAACTCTACCAATGCATCAAAAGAGGTGGCATCTCCCATTTCAGAATAACCATATCCCCCAACACCGTCATCCACAAAGAAAAAGCCAGTAAAGCCAAGGCCATGGCAGATCTCATGAAGAACAACGGTTACAAAATCGTAAGCATCAATTGGTGTATTTCCATCAATTCCGTAATACCAATTTATTTTACTGCTGAAATTCGCTTCGATATCAAATCTCCCGACACCGTTTAGCTCCTTTTTGGCCAGTTTCTCGGCAATGGCCACCGGGTAATAATAATGCGGGAACGGAGCATTTTCAAAATCTGCATAATAGGTTTCCGGGCCGCAGCTCGCCAAAGTATTTGTACCAAGACTTGACGACCACCTGACATAAAGCCGGATCGGAATATCCGATTCAAGAATACTCTCCCAAATACTGACTGCGTGTTCAAATGCGACCTTCACCGAATCAGGAAAATTACTATAAGTAACAACAATATCACATTTGGGCTCAGATGATTTTAATAAAAACTCGACCGGTGGAGGCACGAAAGATTTTTCAGCCTTATCCGAGGCTTTGCACACCGGACACGGGATATTAACTCCCTTGGGAATACTCCTCAACTGGCCCGAAGCCACCGATATCATTCCCATCAACAATCCCAGAAAGAGAGCAAGTCTTATCATTATCTCAAAGTATTTGTTACATAACTTTTTGTGCGCACAAAAGTTCGAAAATTGGTAGAAAAAACAAACTTTTTCTATGGAAAATCCATGAAAAAAATGCCGGAATGAACATTCCGGCATCTCCTAATTTAAGGTCGTAATACCAATCATCTAATATTCTAACCTTTGCGCTTTTTTCTTTGATACTAATCGAAGTAAAACTACCGTTGAGGTTATAAAACCAATCACTGCTGCAACAAATGCAATTAATAGTAAACTTTTCATGATATTAATTTTTAATAATTTTTTGATTGACTGTTAGTGTTTGATTATCCGTAATGCTTGCCAGGTAAACACCCGGAGCAACATTGGGTAGATCTATTTTTATGCGTTGGTTGTAATTAGACAAGCGTGTTTCACGGTAAACGGTTTTGCCGCTAAGGTCTCTTACGATTACATCCAGATCAGCTCCTTCCGTTTCAAGACCGTCAATATAAATACTGTTTTGAAAAGGGTTCGGGTAAATATTCACGTCTTCTTCCGCCAGAATGTCTTCGACATCGGTTGTTATGCTTTGTATAGAAAGGTTGTCGATTGCCCACCCCCAACCGGTTACAGCCACATCAGATGCCAACCGGAAACGAAATACGACAGTATCTCCTGCTTCAAACGGCGTGTTATCAGTCAGGTTTATACGCTGGCGCAAGAACATGTTTTCGGCACCGCTGGCTTCCGAAACCGTACTCTTTAGCGCATTGGTAAAATGCGACGCCCAAAGTTCATCAGCCCCTGAATCGTAACCATCGATAAGCGGCAACCAACTTTTGCCGTTGTTTTTGCTGCCTTCAATAATCACATAATCCCAGAACTTGTCTTCGGTATAGATAGTTCCGGCTTCACCGGGCTCAACCAGTACCACCTCGTCAAAACTCATTTCACCATCTTGTTCAATAATAATCGGGTATTTTAACTGGGCAATCAGGTTGTATTTTTGATTTTCCAAACTCGATTCAGGGTAAGGATTTATCGTATGCAAATTTCCGGAAGAGAACCCGGAAGGACGATTTACTTCAAAATCAGAGAATTTAAAATCGTCGGTAACATTATCAAAATTGGTAACATAACCACGTACCGGCTTCTGTGCCTCGGAAACACCCACCGAGTAATAACCTGTAGCTGGCAGGTATTTTTTGTTACCGCGGGCAGTAGCATCAAGCGCTAAAACGCGGTACTCAATGTCGTCGTTCTCCGTCAAACCACTGGGCAAAACTAGTTCACCATTGTAGGTATCCTGGCCTTCCAATGCCAATGTAAATGGCTCCTGGGCTGCACCGTTTATTTTGTACTCAACCTGAACCGATTTAATCCCCACATTGTCGGTGGCAGTCGCACTCAACCCCAGAACAGGATTGGCATTTGACACCATTTTGGAAGGATTGTGTTTCAACGTGGGCGGATAATAATCATCGCCGATGGTGAATTTATATTTTCTTTCAGGAGCTCTGTCCGGACAGGTAAAAACCACCTGACCCGTTGTAGCTGCTGAATAGTAATAGTATATTTTTCCTTTCTTGTTATCTAACTGAACTTCTCCTTCAAATTTCTTTGTTGACTTGTTATACTTCAGCAAAAGAAAACTTGATGTGGCAAAATTATCGCTTGAATAGAAAAACTTAACCAAGGAGCTATCAATCTTCAATTCGCTGCTTACCTCCACCGAAACCGGAAGCGTTTCGCAAACTCCTTCAAAGTCTTTAATAACCAAACCATCGACCGTGGCCGATTTCCATCCAAACTCAGCCAAAATGCTCAATGTTTTGTCTCCGGGATAATGAATTGCCTCCCCCTTAAAAATATAAGGACTCATCAATGCATTTGCATCGCCTTTACTAAAACCGCTTTCGTTGTAATGATAAATACTGGTTCCGTTGTTCCAGCTGCTTGGAGCATAAACGTTTTCACGATCTGTTCCATCGTTTCCTTTTATTTTCAACTGGCCCGAAAGCAATGCATTTTTCAACTGGGCCGAAGGAATATCGAAATGGGAATGATCACACAGCGACAACCCGTTGTTGTAGATATACAGGTCGTAAATACTGGGAAGATGACCGTTGTTATCCAGCGTACCAATGCCATTGCTCACATCGAAAAAGCCAGCAAAGCCCAGGCCGTGAACAATCTCATGCAATGCAACAGTTACAAAATCGTACTGCGCTCCGGGACCATCACCATCTGTTCCGAAATACCAGTCGATTTTATTGTTGAATGTACACACGATGTCCGGTTCTGAGCCATTCAGTTCCGAACCCGAAAGTTTTTCGGCTAAAGCAACCGGATAATAAACATCTGACAAACGCGCCCCGGTGAAGTTTTTGTAAAACGACGACGGAGAACTTTGTGCCAGCACGTTAGTGCCCATTGATGCCCACTCAGCCCGCACCTTCACCGGAATGTCGGAAGATATCAGGTTTTCGTAAATGGAAAGCACGTATAAAAATGCAGGTTTTGCATTTTCCGGGAAGTTCACGAACTCTACCTGAAAATCGGATTTAGACACCGATCCCGATTTGAGGTTTAACTCAGCGGGAGGCGTAAATGATTTTCTAATTTCTTCTGAAGCGATGTTTACCGGTGCGTTTACCGTGGTAATTCGTTCCGGTTTCTGCTTCTGTGCCCAGACATTGCAAGCGCCAGCAATTGCCAGGACGGTGATTAAAAAGCGTCTCATTACTACTTAAATTAGGTTTGTACTTCAAGCCTAATCAAGTTTTGATAAAGCTAGCTTACAGTTAGCCCTCAAACTGCACAATAAAGACCATATACGAATCGACCTGAATTACCGGGTTTGTATTGTAATTCAGTGGGTTTGTGAACTCGAATCTGCCTCTTGCACAATTCTACTTCCAACTAAAGCAAGGAACAAAAAGTTTCAAACGTCGAAACTTTTCTGAGTGGATCAACCTGGATTTAACAGTTAAGCTTCATCTCGACTTAATCAGGATCTGTATCGCACTCACAAATTTCAAACGTCTTCGGTTGAAACGTTAATTCTTGCCGAGTCATAAAAACACACTCCGAACCATGAAACTACTTACCCGGTTTAAGCACAAAGATTAAAAAATGAACCGGTGGGTTTGTAAAACAGTTGCACGTCAAAACATGCCACATAACTCTTGAAAGCGAAAATAAAAACTCTTGATTTTAATTTGATGATTGTCTGAAAATCAAAAGCGTCAGCCAAAGAACGGTTTTACATTTATGGGTTTGTTGAGATAAATGTAGGAACTATTTTGATGAATGCAAATTTTTTTTCATAAGTTTAGCGAAACAAAGAAAACAGCAATTGGAAATTTTATGAACTTTTTATCAACAGCCTTACTTTCTATTACTGTGCTCCTTAGCCTTCCGAAAGACAAAAACGACAAAGAAATCTATAAAGAAGACTACCGCCCGCAATACCATTTTACGCCGGAAAAGAACTGGATGAACGATCCGAACGGACTGGTGTATTACGATGGCGAATACCACCTTTTTTACCAGCACAACCCCAAAGGAAACGAATGGGGATACATGCACTGGGGGCATGCTATCAGTACAGACCTCGTTCACTGGGAAAACTATCCCATCGCCTTGTATCCCGACAACAACTCGGAAGACAAAGTAGAATGTACCGCCTATTCCGGCTCGGCCATTGTGGATGAAAAAAACCTGTTGGGCAAACAACAGGGCGACACCAAAACGCTGATTGCATTTTATACCAGCCAGCACTGCGGACAACGCATTGCTTACAGCACCGACAAGGGCCGCAACTGGGAGAAATACGAAAACAACCCCATTATTGCGGTGGATGCAAAAGACGATGCACGCGATCCCAAGGTAATCTGGCACGAGCCAAGCCAAAAATGGGTGATGGCACTTTACCGGAAATCTACGGAGAACGACAATTCGAAAGGAGTTTCATTTTACAGCTCCGACAACCTGGTTGACTGGGAATGGAAGAGCCACATTCATGGCTTTTATGAATGCCCCGACCTGATTAAATTCAAAGTAGAAAACCGCCCCAACGAAACAGTGTGGGCACTTTTTGACGGAGACGGATCCTACCTTTTGGGAAATTTTGACGGAGAAGCATTCACCCCTATTTCGGGAAAAATGAAAAGTGATTGGGGAAAAAACTACTATGCCACGCAAACCTGGAGCAACATTCCGGCTTCAGACGGAAGAACCATTCAGATTGCCTGGATGAGAGGCGGCGAATACCCCGATATGCCGTTTAACGGACAAATGACTTTCCCAAGCGAACTGAGCGTTCGTCATTTCCCTTCCGGCTATAAACTTATCCGCAAGCCCATCCGCGAAATAGAAACCATCCAGAAGAAAATACTGGAAGTAGAAGACAAGAATGTTATTCCCGGGATAAACGACAACAAGGTAAAAAAGGCATCTGGCGACTGTCTGCGCATTGTGGGCGAGTTCGACCTGAAAACATCCGACAACTTTGGATTCATGGTGAGAAACAGTGCAAAAAAAACCGGCACTGAAGTTCTTTACAATGTAAAACGCGGAACGCTTTCGGTAATGGGCATTACCATTCCACTACCGCCGGTCGACAACAAAATCCAACTCGACATCCTGCTCGACCGCGCATCCATAGAAGTATTTGCGAACGACGGGCAAACCGTGGTATCCAATTGTTTCACCCCCGATCTGAAATCAAACGGACTCGTTCTGTTTACCAATGGTGGCGAACTGGGCATCGACAAACTGGATATTTACGAGATTAAGTCTGTTTGGGATAATAAAGACAAGAAATAACGCAAGCTATGTTCCGCATTGGAACTGGTTTTCAGCATAGAAAAACCGTTATTCAATTTATCATGAAAAATATTCTTTTCATT
>JBKDZK010000459.1:0-2017 GCA_047971205.1 Draconibacterium sp. | reverse complement strand
ATTTCACCCACCTGAACACAGGAAAAACCTTTGTTGAGAAGCAATAATGCTTTAAATTTATCGGCAACCTTCTTTTGGCGGGATTGCCGGTGCAATTTCTTGATTTTTGCGATTTCTTCTGGTGTTAAATTGAATGTCATTCCTTTGTTTATCAATACGTTAAAGATAAAAATATAAACTGAAACTAACAAAGAAAAATGATATTAATTTGCTAATAATCATTAAATTAATTACAAGTTTGGCGAGCCACATTTATATTGGTTGTGGTTGTCCCGAAATGCTATTTGTGTTGGGTATAATACAGTAATACTCCAGAATGCATTTCACACTACTATTTCCGGCCCCGCCACAGTATGCTCCTCCGGTTGCACCTTTTCGGTAAGCAACCTCCCATCAACAGTTACATCAATTATTTGGGAACCCGGGCCTTACCTTACCGTTTATTCGGGGCAAAACACCAACTCACCGCTTATTAAAGCCACCGGCATTGGTAGTAGTTGGGTAAGCGTCCGCCTGGTAACGGCCTGTGGCGAAATTACCTTGCCGCAAAAGACGGTTTGGAGAGGATCACCGGTTCTGCTAACAACCATTATCCCTTTTTATCAAAACGGAATGGAATTTGGAAATGATTCATATTACAACTTTCGTGTAACGCCCCATTTAAGTGCTTCATATTATAATTGGGATGTTGATGGTGGAACCATTATTGAGGGACAGGGAACATCATGGATAACAGTAAAGACTCAGAGAATAACGGGAAATTCAAATGTAAACTTTAGTGTTGGAGTACGAATGGAAAACACCTGTGGAGAAAGCATTTGGTTTGTTCGGACAGGATGGGTTGTGTCCGGAACTGGTCCAGCATGGAGGAGTATATCCTTTTTCCCCAACCCCTCCACTGGTGAAACCACGCTTAGCATCGAACAAGGCAGTACAGAAGAAGCTACTCTAAAATCGGCTTTTGCCGAAACCACCTTCGACGAAACCGCCGAATGGGACCTGGAAGTGTATGACAGTATGCAACACCTGAAGCTGAAAAAGCAGAAGCAAAAAGGCAGCAGCGCCACCATTAACACCCAAAGCTGGAAAGAGGGTATTTATATGGTACGCGTAAAATACAAGGATGAGATGCTTACCGGTAAGCTGGTGGTGAAGAAATAGGCCCCTCCTAACCTCCCCAAAGGGGAGGAATAAAACTGCATGGCCCTTCAAGGCTTTGAAAGCCCTGAAGGGCTTAACTGGAAGAATGAAAAACGGGCGCCGGAACTTTCCGAAAATGAGAATGGAACAGAGAACAAGCTGTCGGAACCCCGCTCCCGCGCGATTGCATCGCGTGGTTTGAAAAAGATTCCTGACTTATAGTAATTCTAAAACATAGCATCCTGTTAAAATGAGCTGCAATTACAAATTTCATAATCCTGACGGTGTATATTTTGTAAGCTGCGCCGTTGTTGAATGGTTAGATGTTTTTACCAGGAATGAATACAAAGCCATTTTGTCCGGATCGGTTTTCAGAAGCAGGCAATAAAGCTTCCAACGTAAAAAGATTTCAATTCTGGCGACACGATAATAAACCGATCGAGCTGTGGAGCAATGAGGTAATCGACGAAAAAATAAACTACATCCATCAAAATCCGGTAGAGGAAGGGCTGGTTTTCAGAGCCGAAGATTATAGGTATAGCAGTGCCGCAGATTATGCCGGGGAGAAAGGTATTTTAGAGGATGTTATTGTTGTGAAATAATGCCACACGATGCAATCGTGCGGCAGCGAGAGAATAAAAAACGGCCCACCGGAACTTTCCGAAAATGAGAATGGAACAGAGAACAAGCTGTCGGAACGTTCCGAAAACCTGAACCAGCAGAGGAACAAGCTTTCGGGAATGTCCGAAACCCTGCCCCTGCCAAAGTTGAAACTTTCGGAGCTTCCCGCTCAGCTGTTTTTACCCCGGTTCGGGCTTTCGGGAACTTCCGAAACACAGAAACCGATCGCGGGCAGCCTTTCGGGGCTTCCCGAAAA
>JBKDZK010000458.1:0-2142 GCA_047971205.1 Draconibacterium sp. | reverse complement strand
GTTGATGTAAAAATGTACGGCGATTACCGCGAACTGCTTCTGGATCCAAACATTGATGCCGTAGTAATCAGCACACCCGACCACTGGCATACACAGCCGGCAGTTGAAGCAGCTTTGGCCGGAAAAGATATTTACCTGCAAAAGCCAACTTCGCTTACTGTAGAAGAAGGGCGACTGCTTAGCGACATCGTAAACCGCACCGGCGTTATCCTGCAAATGGGGACACAACAACGCTCCATGCCGCAGTTCCGCATTGCCGCCGAATTGGTACACAACGGAAGAATCGGTAAAATACACACGGTAAAAATCGGTCTTCCGGGCGATCCCGGCGGCCCTGTTTTTGAAGCCGGTCCAATTCCTTCCAACCTAAATTTTGAAATGTGGCTAGGCTCAACTCCCGAAGTAGAATACAAAGAAAAACTGGTACATCCGCAACACGATTACAGCCGTCCGGGTTGGTTACGCCACAGAAATTACGGTGCAGGAATGATCACCGGCTGGGGACAACATCACTACGACAGCGCTGCATGGGGTATCGACACCGAACACACCGGGCCAATCTCGATTGAAGCGGTTGCAGAGTTCCCCAAATCGGGAGACTGGAATGTACACGGCGACTTTATGGTAAAACATGAATACGCGAATGGCATCACCGTTTATACCAGCGGTGGATACACCAACGGTATTCAATACATTGGAGACAACGGATGGATCTTTGTATCGCGCGGCAGCTACACAGCTTCGGCCAGCGACCCTGTTTCGAAAGAAAAAAGTTCGAAAGCACTGAACGCCAGTGATCCGAAAATTCTGGAAGAAAAAATCGGCGACAACGAAATTAAATTGTATGTGAGTGAAGAACAACACGGCGACTGGTTAAATGCTATAAAAACACGCAAACAGCCTATCTGCACTGCGGAAACGGGACACCGTGCTTGCACTGTTTGTTTAATAAGCGATATTGCCATGCAAATTCCGGGAGTGCTGGAGTGGGATCCGGCTACAGAACGTTTCAAAAACAACGACCTGGCCAACTCCATGCTGAGCCGCCCGCAACGTTATCCATACGGAACTGACTATATTAAACGATAATTCTTATTGCTTGAACGCTGACGATATGAAACCCGAATATTTACAGATAAACACTTGTAAATACGAAAAAATCAGTATTATCAGCGTTCGGTTTTAATAAATACACAAATGCGAAGAGCCATACTACTATTATTTCTTGTGGCAGCCATAATGACTGCCGGTGCCCAGGAGAAACCCTTTGACTGTACTCCGGAGTGGCTACAAAAAATTGAAAAACTTGCCCCGGCAACAGCTGAAGTTCAGCCAGCAAAAACCAGAAAAGTTTTGATTTTTGACCGCTTTACCGGATTTGACCACTGGGTAATTCCACACACCAGCCAGGTTATTAAAATGCTGGGCCAAAAATCCGGAGCGTATGAAACCCGGATAACAAAAGATGTATTTTGCTTTGAAGCAAGCAACCTGAAGGATTACGACATGCTTGTACTAAACAGCACCTGCTCAAAAGGCCCGCGTCGTGACCTGATTATGGATGCCCTGGAAGAAGATACCAGCATGGATGAAGAACAGGTAAGAAAGAAAGCTGCTGAACTGGAAGCCAACCTGATAAGCTACGTGGAAAAAGGTGGCGGATTAATGGTTGTTCACGGTGCGATTGTAATGCAAAACAACTCAATGCCATTCAGCGAGATGGTAGGTGGAAGCTTTGATTACCATCCCCGGCAACAATCAGTTACTCTTGAACTGGCAGAGCCTGACCATCCGTTGGTAAAGGCCTTTAACGGACAGGCTTTCACCCATGTTGATGAGCCTTATCTGTTTAACAAGGCTTATGAGAAAAAGAATTTCAGACCACTGCTGCAAATGGACACCGATAAACTTGAAGGTAAAACAAAACCCATTGACGACAACATCCGATACGTATCGTGGATCAAAAAACACGGTAAAGGAAGGGTATTTTATGTGTCGCCATCGCACAACGCCCAGAGCTTTGAAGACGCCCGTTTGCTAAAATTCTATTTAGACGGCGCTCAATATGCCATTGGCGATTTTAAATGTGATGATTCACCGTTACAGTTGAAATAAAATAATCCTGGTTTTGCAGTACTCCGA
>JBKDZK010000457.1:0-1974 GCA_047971205.1 Draconibacterium sp. | reverse complement strand
ATAATATGAAAAAGACAATTAGAGATCTTCTCCTTGTAGAGAATACTCAGTTGAATAAAGATAACTTCAGACTAGTTCTTGAATCGTCTGAGCCCTTACCGGTAATAAAAGCCGGTCAGTTTGTAAATGTAGAAGTAAGTCAATCTACAGATACATTTCTACGTCGACCTTTTTCTGTATTGAATGTCGATAATGTAAATAATCAAATATCACTGCTAATAAAGATATTAGGTCGAGCTTCGAAGGTATTGACAACATATAAAGTAGGCGAAACTGTAAGTATTATCTTTCCACTTGGAAATGGATTCACAACACCAAATACTACTGACAATATTCTATTAATTGGTGGCGGTAGTGGTGTAGCTCCGATGTTTAATATAGCTAAAACTTGCGGGCTACCGAAAACTCAAATTCACATATTACTTGGAGCACGCTCAGTTGATGATCACATTGATGCATCCGACTTTGAGCAATACGCAAATATCTATAAAGCCTCAGAAGATGGAACAATCGGAGAAAAAGGCTTTGTTACTAATCACTCTATATATAGCGATCTTTCTAAATTCAATAAAGTCTATACTTGCGGTCCTGAACCAATGATGATAGCCATTGCTGCTGACACATCTAAGGCAGGTATCTTTTGTGAGGTATCATTAGAAAATATGATGGCTTGTGGATTCGGAGTTTGCCTATGCTGTGTCGAAAAAACCAAGAAAGGCAATCAATGTGTATGTACTGAAGGTCCGGTGTTTAATGTAAATGAATTATCATGGTAGATTTGAAAGTAAATATAAAAGGTCTAGAATTTAAAAATCCGGTACTTACAGCATCCGGCACATGTGGATTCGGGCAAGAGATTGCAGATTTCGTAAATCTGGAAGACCTTGGTGGAGTTGTGATGAAAGGAACTACTCTAGCTCCTCGTGAAGGGAACGACTATCCACGCATGGCCGAAACTCCATCAGGAATGCTTAATGCTGTCGGCTTACAAAACAAAGGTGTTGAGAATTTTATCGATAATATATACCCGACAATTAAAAATGTTGATTCTAACTTTATAGTGAATGTGAACGGTTCTTCTATCGAAGACTATGTTGCACTTACTGAGAAAATAAATGAATTAGATAAAATACCGGCAATAGAGTTAAACATCAGTTGCCCCAATGTAAAAGAAGGCGGAATGGCTTTCGGAGTAAATTGTGAATCGGCTGCAAAAGTAGTTAAGGCTGTCAGGAAAGTATATACAAAACCTTTGATTGTAAAACTATCTCCTAATGTTACTGATATTACTGAAATAGCTAAGGCTGTAGAGGCTGAAGGTGCTGATTCTGTATCTCTAGTGAATACTTTCTTAGGGATGGCTATTGATATAAACAAACGTCAACCTAAATTATCTACTATTACCGGAGGACTTTCGGGACCGGCTATTAAACCTATTGCATTGCGAATGGTATGGCAGGTTGCTAACTCTGTAAAAGTTCCTGTGATTGGTCTTGGTGGTATTACTACAACCGAAGATGCTATTGAGTTCTTGCTCGCAGGAGCCACTGCCATTCAGGTCGGAACTTCAATCTTCCTTGATCCTCAAAGCCCTGTGAAAATTGCTAGAGGAATTGAGAAATACTTGGAAGAAAATAATTTTTCGTCTGTTAATGATATTATAGGATTACTAAATAAATAAATAATATGGTATGAACTTCTACTTTAAAATATTACTATCTGCTTCCATGTCTTTGACCTTATTGCTTATAAGCTTCAAGTCGAATACAAATAGTAATGCTCCGCCTATCCTTCTAACAGAACAGCTTGGATTGAATGATCGCATCACAACTCAACTTTCTGAATTCAATAAATCCGGCTACATAGAGAGAGAAATGGGTTACTTTATGAAGCGTTGGGATTTGAAAGGTGTTTCGGTAGCTGTAGCTAAAGATGATAAGCTGATTTATGCACAGGGCTTCGGGATGGCTGATC
>JBKDZK010000456.1:0-6329 GCA_047971205.1 Draconibacterium sp. | reverse complement strand
AGCTGAACGTGTACGAAAACATTGAAACCCCGCTTGTTTATCGCGGAGTGAAAGGGAAGGAGCGAAAAGCTCTGGTGGCCGATTTACTGGACCGCTTTAACATCGTGGCCAAAAAAGATCTCTTTCCCAGTCAGCTTTCGGGGGGGCAGCAACAGCTGGTAGCCATTGCCCGGGCCATTATCGGGAACCCGAAGTTATTGCTGGCCGACGAGCCAACGGGCAACCTTCATTCGGAACAGGGGGAGATGATCCTGAAACTGTTGAAGAAGCTCAACGAAGAAGGGATGACGATCATTCAGGTAACTCACTCCGAAGAAAATGCACAATACGGAACCCGCATTATAAAATTAATTGACGGTCTGGTGGAGGAAGATTTCCCGGTAGTGAACCGGAAATAGGCTTTTCGGCAATTTAGTCCCACACAAAGCGCCACATGCCATCTGCCTGTTTTTTCCACACGGTATGGAAAACACCTGTATCGCGCCGGGCAACTCCCGCCGAGTCGATAAGGGTGTAAATGTATTTTCCGTAGGTATAGCCCAAATCGCCGGAAGCTGAAACGTCCACGAAATCGGGAGTCCAGCTAAGTGTTACATTGGGCGGTTTAGCCGGAGAACCGGCAAAGCTTTTTTGCAGGTTTTCTTTGCCTACTACAAGTTGGTTGTTTCGCAACAGTACAGCATCGTCGGCTGCGTAAGCAACAAATGCGGCCGGAATTCCTTCACTTGCTGCCATCGCTGCAAAATCCCGCTCGGTATCCAGAATTTCCTGTTTCCATTGTTCGGGCGTACCTTTCTGAGTGCCAGGTTCACAGCCAAAGAAACCCGTAATACCCATCAGAAAACAAAACAGGACCGTATTTTTCATCATTACCGGATTTATTGTTTTTGCAGAATTGATTTAAACCGAACGCAGTGCTCCAACCACGATAAAAAAACCAAGTAAGGCCGCCAAACCTGTCAGCACGGTTAAAGTGCGGGCCGTTTTCCTGTTTTTCCATTCGAGTATCATCGACGGAACAGCCAGTAGTCCTGTCAGCAGAAAACTCCAGTAGGCCGGCAGCAACATTGCTTCCAGTGGGACTTTGTTGATCACGATTTCTTCCAGTTCTTCACTGGCAACTTCTTCCGGACTTAAGTAGTGTGCCGCTGCCAGGTAGTCGCCCAGCAAAACAACCAGGGCAAAAATGCCCAGTAAAGCGAAAATTCCGTGCCCTGTTAGCCGGAAGACCTTTTTTCCTTCCACCCATCCGTAAATGATTACAAACAGTGCGGCAAACACCAGCCATTGAGGGAATGTGTACAAAAATACTTCGTTCATTGAATGTTAAGTTAAGAGGAACAAAGTTTAAAAATTTTCTGAAATCTTAAAACACTATCACTTCCCGATGGCGAAAAGTTTTATCAAATAATTCCTCGTGGCAGGCCACGAGGTTTCTTATATTCTCCCCTGAGTCTCAGGGGAGATGTCATCCGTTAACAAACGGATGACAGAGGGGTGAATAAAGAAAATTCGATTTTTCGGCTTTTTTTGCTGAAATAAAGTTGGCATAATACTTTCTGGCTTTGCAAAGGGGATAGTCAACTTTAAGAATTTTCCTTATTTTCGGGACTTTGAAACCGCATGAGAATGGAAAAGAAACTGGAAATATACCCGGGAACAAAAGCCCTGATTTTTGATTTAGACGGCACTTTGGCCGATAACATGCCGATTCACTTTTTGGCATTCCGGAATGTGCTGAAAGACTACAAAGTGGATCTGAAGCCTGAACTTTTTATGTCGCTGGCAGGTGTTCCGGCAGTGGAAACCATAGCGCATTACAACGAATTTTTTGGCGTTCAGATGGATCCCGAAAAAGTAGGGCATCAGAAAGAGGCTGAATACGAAAAAATAATGCATAAAATGAAACCGGTGGAACCGGTGGTGGCTTTGCTAAAAAAATACCACGGGAAATTACCGATGGCGATTGGTACGGGTGGCTATCGCAGGCTGGCTGAAATAACCATGAAAATTATCGGGATCGACCAATATGTGGATATCCTGGTTTCAGCCGACGATGTGCAACATCCGAAGCCGCATCCTGAAACATTTCTGAAGTGTGCCGAAAAAATGGGTGTTGCCCCTGAGTTTTGCCAGGTATTTGAGGACGGCGAACCAGGCATGCAGGCAGCGCGAACTGCCGGCATGATGGTTACTTCTGTTAATGACTTTTGTGAAATGGACTTCAGCCTGGTGTAATTACCAGCCCAGGTCGTCGCAAACACTTTGTTTGAATTCGTGTCTTATCGTAATCCTGATGCGCTTGTCGTCTAGTAGTTCCGAGGTAACCCTGGAATCACTATCGTTTAAGTAATTTCCATTGGCATCAAATTCTGTATGAAAGGAAGATTGTTCCCATTCATCTTTCCAGAGGAAGCGATAAGTGTATTCCTGATTGGGTTTTGCCAGTACATTGGCAATTCCTCCAACCATATCTACACCTTGCCAGAGATCATTACTGTTTTTTGTGCGTATTTCTCCGCTATAAGAGGGTGCAACAATTAGCGACGGATCATCGGGGCAGGTGGCTTTTAAAATTATTTCATATTCTACATATCCATCGGCTGCATCCACGTCCACTTCGTAGTTTCCGCTGCAAAGGCTCGAAACTTCCAGTGGTGCAATCTCTTTGAAAGCCGGGTTGTTGTTTCTGAAAACCAATCTGGCAGCTACTTCCGGAACATTTTCCAGTACAAAGGTTTCCGGGAAATTTCCTTTAAAATTACATGTCGTAATATGTTCACCTTGCATATCATAAATGTCAGCGTCAATCGAGAAACTGGATTTGGAATTGGACACGAATTTTATGCTGGTTCCCGAACTGCAAAGCACATCAGTGGAAGCTTTGGCCAGAACATAGGAAATATTAAGCGATGTATGGTTGATCGGCTCTGCCGAAATGTTCCAGGCGTTGTTCTGAAATTGTGCAAAACCAAAAATCTCAGGTTCCGGTGTTCCGGTGTAAGAACAAAGCTTGGTAATCACGCCGCCGTTCAGGTTCTTAACGGCGTGCCCGTCGATTACCAATGAAACTACGTTGCCGGTTTCAAGTTTGCTAAACAGGGCCAGTGTTGCTGTTTCGTTGCTCCATATCTTCTCTGCAGTGGTCGGGAAACCGGTTTTTATATCCATTGTCAGTTGAAAGAAGCCGGAAGGATTTTGCTCATAGGCAGCCATCAGTTCGTTTACCGAATTGAATATTTTATGACCACTTGCATCCGTAAATTTCACCATATCCTCTTTGGTAACAGAATAGTTGACCCGGTAAGGTTTTTCTGATGCAATTGCGGCTGATTTTGTAGGCATCACCGAAAAAATAATCGAGCCGCCATCTTCACCTCCATCGAGCACGTCTTCATCACCACCGGAAACGGGAGACAACACGAGTTCGAATGTTTTTTTGCCTTCGCTGTTGAGCTGAATATTCTGGGTAAAATCTTCGTAGCCTTCTACCTCCACATGAACAGTAAAATCGAGCGGAGAAGACACTGAGAATTCCACGTTCGGATCAACGGTAAGTTCAAGTTGTCCCTGCGATGTCAGGTGTTGTGCTTCTTTTTCCCCGGCAAATGTTACAATGTCGCCGGCGTTTGGCCCGGTAAAAGTAACTGTCGCCTCTTGGGTAATCAGTTGGTTGTTTGTTACATCCATAAATTTGAAGGACATGCGGGTGGTAAAGAAATTAAAATCCACGATCAGAATGTTAATGTCTTCACCTGTTTCCTTGTCTTTGAACGGATCGTCAAACATTTCGCCACAGGCGCCAAGCGACGCGAAAAGAACTACTACAAGCGAAATTTTTAAAAATGTATGTTGAATGAAATTTTTCATGATCTGGTAAATTTTAGCAGGTTAAAAAAGTTTGACAGCTAAATTAAACTTCAGGATGGGGTAAATTTTATACGCATCGAATTGGCTTTCGAGGTATTGTTCGTGCCCCAGTGCCGGATCGGCAGTAGGCGAAAGCAAGCCATCAGCCTGGATTGATAAATCGGGAGCTCCCATGTAGTAAAAACCCATCTCGTAGCTGAAAACCACACGGTTGGCTTTGCCCAAAAATGCCTGGTAACCTGCGCCAACATAGGGAGCAGCTTTTAACTGCGGCTCAATTTTAAACTGAAATGTGCCAATGTCTTCTGCCGGAATGGTAATGTCTCCAAACTGGTAATCACTGACCGCAAAACCTTTTACTTCCGGATTAAAGGAAGTAAAGATAATTCCGGCAGAGATATACAGATTTCGGGTATAATTGAAATCGGCAAGCATCAGAATACCTCCGGTTTTATAATCCAGCGTGGCATAGTAATTAATTCCGTATTCCTCAAAATCAACATCAAAAGAAGGCGAAAGCGTTTCGTAACCGGTTTTTAACGAAAGCCAGTTGTTAAAAACATAACGTGCAGTACCTCCAAATCCGTTGGTAGAAGCTTGTCCTCCCAGGTACAGGCCTCTGGTGTCTGGTTTTTCATACGTACGTACAGTTCCTTCCTGTCCGGCTGCCGTATAAAAAAACAACACGAGCAGTGCGCAAACAGAAAGGTTAAGAAAATTTTTCATAAAAAAGATTTTTAAAGCGTCCAACAAATAACGAACATCTGGTGTTCCTATGCAAACTTATGAAAAAGCTTTCAAAACAGCACTGCTTAATTTATTTCGAAAATCAATTTGTAAGTTTGCAGGATGGATTTTAAGGTAGTAGCAGATTATCAGCCCACTGGCGATCAGCCGGAAGCAATTGTGCAACTGACTGACGGCATAACAAGCGGCGAGCGCTTCCAGACTTTGCTGGGGGTTACCGGGTCGGGAAAAACGTTTACGGTGGCCAATGTTATCGAAAAAGTACAACGCCCCACGCTTGTGCTGAGCCATAACAAAACCCTGGCAGCACAGTTGTATAGCGAGATGAAGCAATTCTTCCCGAACAACTCGGTGGAGTATTTTGTGTCGTACTACGACTATTACCAGCCCGAGGCTTATTTGCCCACTAGCGATACATACATCGAAAAGGATCTGTCGATCAACCAGGATATTGAGAAGCTTCGGCTGAGTACGACTTCTGCGCTTCTTTCGGGGCGCCGCGATGTAATTGTGGTTTCGTCGGTGTCGTGTCTGTACGGTATCGGTAATCCCGAAGATTTTCATGCCAATGTAACCACGGTGAATGTGGGGGAGAAGGTTGCCCGGAATGCCATGCTCCGGCAATTGGTGGATGCCTTGTATTCGCGCAGTGAAGCTGAGTTTCAGCGTGGAAATTTCAGGGTGCGGGGGGATAATGTGGATATTTACCCGGCTTATGCCGATGTGGCTTACCGCATCACTTTCTGGGGGGACGAGATTGAAGAAATAAGCAGTTTTGACCCCGCCGATGGTTTAAGCATTGAACGCCTGGAGCAGGTAACCATTTATCCGGCGAATATTTTTGTGACCACCAAAGACCGGATGAAATCAGCCGTTCATCAGATTCAGGATGACCTGGTGAAGCAGGTTGACTTTTTCAAGGAAATTGGAAAACCACTTGAAGCCAAGCGGATACTGGAGCGTACCGAATACGACATGGAAATGATGCGTGAACTGGGCTATTGTCCGGGTATTGAAAATTATTCGCGTTATTTCGACGGAAGGGCCGCGGGTACACGACCTTTCTGTTTGCTCGATTATTTTCCGGATGATTTATTGACGGTGATCGACGAGAGCCATGTTACCATTCCGCAGATACGTGCGATGTATGGCGGCGATAATTCGCGAAAGGTGAATTTGGTGGAATATGGATTCCGTTTGCCGGCAGCCATTGATAACCGGCCTTTGCGTTTCGAAGAGTTTGAGAACCTTGTGAACCAGGTAATTTATGTGAGCGCCACCCCGGCCGATTACGAACTGGTAAAAAGTGAAGGTGTGGTGGTGGAGCAGATCATTCGTCCGACCGGCTTGCTGGATCCGATTATTGATGTGCGGCCCAGTGCCAACCAAATCGACGATTTGATGCACGAAATCAACCTGCGGGTTGAAAAGGACGAACGGGTGCTGGTAACCACGCTGACCAAACGGATGGCGGAAGAACTCTCAAAATACCTCCTGAACATGGGCGTGAAAACGCGTTACATTCACTCGGATGTGGATACGATGGAGCGGATCGAAATTATGGAGCAACTTCGGAAAGGTGAATTTGATGTGCTGGTTGGAATTAACCTTCTGAGGGAAGGACTCGATTTGCCCGAAGTTTCGCTGGTAGCTATTTTGGATGCCGACAAGGAAGGGTTTCTGCGCTCGGAAAGGTCGCTTACCCAAACGGC
>JBKDZK010000455.1:0-3784 GCA_047971205.1 Draconibacterium sp. | reverse complement strand
GCCGTGTGGTCTCCTGATGGAGAGCTGGTACATACGGATGGTATTTCTTACCCGGTACGTAATGCCGTAAACACCATTCTTTATGAATCTCCTGCTCAAACACAGATTGAAACACCGCGTATTTTTTCCAAAACTACGATTACCCCTTT
The DNA here is from genome assembly GCA_047971205.1 of Draconibacterium sp. Lineage (GTDB taxonomy): Bacteria > Bacteroidota > Bacteroidia > Bacteroidales > Prolixibacteraceae > Draconibacterium. Next base: position 3,635 of record JBKDZK010000455.1, on the reverse strand, counting down.
AAAGAACCTGACTGTTATTGGGGAGTATACATATAGCCGGGACGTGTACGATTTCTACAATTATGAAAATACGTTTTACATGTACGACGTTACCGAATCGGGTCCTGAAGTGGCCAACGGGCAAGACTGGTATTACAACAACACTTACAAAAGAGATCGGAATACCATTAATGCTTATGCTACCTATGTTCAGAGCTTGAAAGACGCACATAACTTTTCGCTGATGGCTGGTTTTAACCAGGAAAAATTTTATCGTTCTGATTTGAATGTCAGGGTCCTTGGTCAAATTGTGCCCACTTTGCCTTCTATTTCGCAGGCTACCGGAACTCCCATTGCTACCGATGCGTTTAGTGAGTTTTCTACCCGCGGTATTTTCTACCGTTTCAATTACGACTATAAAGGAAAATATTTATTCGAGGCCAATGGGCGTTACGACGGATCGTCAAGGTTCCCGAAAGACAGTCGTTTTGCCTTCTTCCCTTCATTCTCTGCGGGATACCGCCTGTCAGAAGAAGGATTCATGAAAACAGATTGGCTTACCAATCTCAAATTACGTGCTTCGTGGGGTAAAATCGGGAATCAGGACGTGAGTAACTATGGTTATTTACCTACCATGAATTCTGAATTGATTAACTGGTTGGTTGACGGTGTAAAACCTGTAGGAACACTTCCTCCTGACCTGGTCAGCTCTAATTATACCTGGGAAACAGTATATTCCACTAATGTGGGTTTTGATCTGGGGGTTATGAACAACCGTTTATCTGCCTCTTTGGACGTTTACCAACGCGATACAAAGGGCATGCTTACCCAGGGCGAAACATTGCCGGAAGTTCTGGGTGCCGATTCGCCCAACGAAAATGCGGCTGATCTTACAACCAAAGGATGGGAATTTGCGGTTGAATGGAGAGACAAAATTGGGAATTTGAGCTACAATTTTGGTTTTAATATTTACGACTCCAAAACGGAGATTACCCAATTTGCGAATGCGTCAGGACTTTTAAGTGATTATTACACAGGAATGACGGTTGGTGAAATTTGGGGATATACCACTGAGCGTTTCTTAACTGCCGATGACATTATTCCCGACCCGAACCTCTTGGGTGGTGGCGGCCAGTTAAAAGACGGAATACCAAAACCGGAAGGTATCAACAATTTCTGGCCGGGCGATATCATGTATGCCAACTTAAACAACGACAATGAAATTACTGATGGAAACAGTACGCTTGATGATCCGGGGGACAGGAGTATTATTGGTAATTTTATGCCACGCTATCAATATGGTTTTAACCTGGGCGCCGATTGGAAAGGATTTGGATTAGCTATTTTCTTCCAGGGTACAGGTAAACGTGATGTTTGGTTAAGAAGTAATTATGATGTACAGGGTGACAATGAAAACAATCATTTGAATGATTTTCGTTATGGTTCGCCGGAAATATTCTGGCCGGGACTGGGATTCCAGCCGGCAGTATTTACCAGTGTTCTCGATTATTGGACTGAAGAAAACCCGGATACCTACTTCCCGAGGTTGTATAATGAAGGTAGCGGCAATACCGGTTACAACAGCCGTGTACAAACGAAGTACATGCAAAACGGTGCTTACATGAGGTTGAAGAATATTACTTTGTCATACAACTTTCCGCGTGCGCTCTGCCAAAAAATGTATCTCACTGATTTGAAAGTATTCTTTAGTGGAGAGAACCTGATTACCTGGGATCATCTGCCTAAAGGAATTGATCCTGAGTTGAATGATTTTGCATATCCTTATTACAAGACAATTTCATTCGGTATTAATTTAACATTGTAAGAGCATGTGTTTTAACAATCAATTAAAAAGGATGAACATGAAAAAATATATAGCAATAGTTTTATTTACGCTTTTGATCGTTGGGTGTAATGATGAGTTTCTGGAAAAATATCCAAAAGATCAGTTAACTGCCGAAACCGCATTTGAAACCAGCGATAACTTTGTCACCTATGCGTGGTCACTTTATAATATTTTTGACAATGATATTCAAATCATGCGTGTGGGATCGAACTCTACCAACGGAGGATACAGAAGTGAGCGGTATTCTGATAATATTGCGCATAACTGGAATAAGAATTACACCAATCAGTACATATTTCATACCATTACAATTCCTACAACCTCCAATTATTATTCGTACGACTACACCCGAAAGGTAAATCTGATGCTTTCCAAAGTCGATGATTCTTCTATGAGTGAAGAAGACAAAAACCACTGGAGGGGGGTTGGATTGTTTTTCCGCTCGTATCGCTATTTTGATATGATGTTTAGGTACGGTGATATTCAGTGGGTAGACAGTCCGCTTGAAACCGACGATGAGCGACTAATCATGCCACGCACTCCGAGAGACGAAGTGGCTGCAAATATTCTGTCAGACCTGCTTTATGCCGAACAGCACGTAAAAGTAGGAGGCAATGGTACTAACACGATCAATAAAAGCGTAGTCCAGGCATTTATTTCACGTTTTGGATTGATGGAAGGGACCTGGAGGAAATATCATAACCTGGGAGATGCCAATAAATACCTTACCGAGTCGAAAAGGGTGTCGGAAATATTGGTTCAACAATATCCCAATATCATGGATAATTATTATGACCTGTACATTTCTGAAAATTTAGTTGGCAGCCCTGGAATTCTTTTGGCAAAAGAGTATGCAGTAGATCAGTTAACACATCACCGGGCCCGTTACGAGGCAACATCTTCGCATTACTGGGATCTTACGAAAGATGCAGTTGACAGTTACCTTTGTCAGGATGGGCAAACAATGGAGAATACCAGTAATCATCCGGAATATTACGATCCAAATGATCCTAATTACTCAATGTACACCGAATTTCGAAACAGGGATTATCGTTTGTATTTTACCGTAGTACCGCCCTACCAGATCAAAAAAATCGGTGATCGTTCAGAATTGCCTTATCACCCCGATTACGATCCGGCCAATCCAACTGCCAAAAGAAATCCGCAAGGAGATTTTAGTACCTGGTTGTACGACGACTTTAAGCCTGAAGACAGGGAATATATTGATTTGCTGGCTCAAATTTCTCCTGACGGAAAAAGATTGCCCATGTCGAACTGGAATGATTTTGTATTGTACCGCATTCCTCACTTTAGAACTGATGGGCAAGGACAAGGTTATAACGTTTCAATGACCGGATACTATACCTGGAAATATTATTCCAAAGAAAGAGGTTACGATTTTGCGATTGGCCAGACTTCTGATGCTCCGGTATTCAGAATGGGTGAGGTTATGTTGAACCTGGCGGAAGCTACCTATGAGTTGACGGGGAATTTGCCGCAGGATGTAGCTGATAATACGATTAATAAATTACGGACAAGAGGGCACGTGGCTCCTTTGGATGTAAACAACATTACTCCCGACAATTCTTCGCGACGCGACTTAGCTGTTTCCGACTTGTTGTGGGAAATCCGTCGCGAACGCCGGATTGAGTTGATGGGTGACGGACACCGTTACTACGATGTACGTCGTTGGAAAAAAGGTGAATACATGGACCGAGAAATCCTGGGAATAAATACTAAGCAATTGCGCGAACTGAGATTAATGACTTATCAGGCTGGTGTAACTGAAAATGCAGATGGCTTTGTTACT